>JAYVFW010000521.1:0-2852 GCA_043772715.1 Phormidesmis sp.
TGGTAAACCAATTGTTTGGGGCAGTCGTGCCATCTTCAGTGATCTGCAAGTTGTTGGCAGGCAGCGTGACGTTGTTAGCACCACTGCCTTGACCGCTAGAAAGGTTTGTGTAAGTAATGCGATACTCGATGATTCTGCCGGGTAAGGCGGCGGCATTGAGGGCTTGTTGTTCGGCAGTGGTTGAAGCCGTGGTGAAGCCAGCGACTTGAGTAGTGCCGTTTGCTTCTAAGATTCGGGCTTCTTTCTTTAGCGACACATAGCCTGTGTAAGCGCGATCGAGGGTGAGATTTCCCGGTTCTTTTGTGTTGTCATACTGACCATTTCCATCGGTGTCAATGAAGGCAGCGATCGGGACTGAATAGCCAATATTTTGAGCCGCATTGTCGCCTAAATTGATAATCACGCTATAGCTAGGAGTTCCGCCTGCGGGCACTATCACACTTGGAACTGCACCATCTGGCGTGAAGACTCCAGTTGCCTGGTCGTAGGTGAACGTTACCAGAGTCGCGATCGTTCCAGTTCCATCTGAGTCGATCGTGACTTTTGTGCCGTTGGGCAAATCAGTTTTGACGGCAGGTGGCAGCGGAATCAGCACGATCGTCTGAGAACTGGCGCTGGTGTTTTGCACTGTGTTGACAAAGACGACATCGGGCGTTTGAGCATCGGTTAACAGCGCAGTCGGGTCTAGCCCGATCGGAGGCGAAACCGCTTTGTTTGTGAAGTCGTTATTGTTGTCATCGTCTGTGCCAGTGGCGTTTGGGCCCTTCGCCGCAGGCTGATTTGCTGGACCGTTTAACGGTGTAGCGGCGATCGTAAAGATAGTATCGTCTCCCCCGTTGATTTTGATTCCTGATCCGGCTCCAGTGTTTACGCCTATGTTGGTTGCGGGATTCGTTGGATCGTTATTAGTAAACGTGTTTAGCGTTCCAAGATCGGTTCCATCTTCGCCAGGTTTTGCTTCGCCTGTGCTGATTCCTCCATTGGTGACAGCGATTCCTCCAGTGGTCGCCGAGTCAGGGTTTGAGCCAATTAATTCGTTGTTGGAAGATTGGTCGCCCGACTCATCATAAACAAGCTGAGTGCCTGTTCTGGGAACTACTGCACCGGGCTGTGACTGACCAAAGACCTGAGCAATGTTGGCAATTTGACCGCCTTTAAAAGTAGACAGCGGATTCACAGAAAACTTAAAGTTTCGTAGCGTGGTGCCTTTGACGATCGCACCATCGGCACTAAATCCCACCCGTGTAATCAGGTTGAGTGCGGGTTTTATAGTCGTCCAATCAGCTTGCAGAGCAGTGCTGGTAAGAGCAGTCGTGCTATAGATCGGTGTCCAGCCGTTGGGTGCGGTGGGGATGACATTACTCAACTGAGTGCCCGCCGGAATCGCGTCAGAGATTAGGATTTTGTTGACGTTAACGACACCAGACCCGCTATCTAATTTGATCTGCGTGGCGTTGAGATCACTCACCACCCCAAATAGAGGACTTGACGGATCTTCAACTCGTAGAGCTAACTCATAGGTCAGTAGGTCATCGGTCAATAGACCAGGAGTTTTAGAATCATAAGCCGAGTTCACTTTCAAAATCGTGGCATAGGCTTGCAGTCTACCTTTAACCGTGATGGCGGCGCTGGTGTCCATTGCCTCTTTCTCACTGGCGATCGCCAACACGCCCGGATATTCACCCGTCACCGTGTCAGGATTATCTTTGGTATAGACACTACCGGAGTCTGCCACATAAGGCACTCCTGTTTGAAGCGTTTCAGGGATAGTTTTACCCAACGTAACAGTAGTGTTCGCCCCAGCAGGTGCGTTGCCGTTAACTTTGACCTTCACCTCCACGATCACGGTTCCGTCTTTGGGGACTGAGGCAGTTTGAATTGTAGTGGCTCCAATTGCGATCGGAATGCTAACCGTTGCACCATTAACTTTAATAATCGTGATTGAGGTGACTGTAAAGTCTGTACTGTCAGATAGAGTGGCGATTCCCGGAACCTCAAAGGTGGTGGGGTCGTTGCCTTTGTTGGTGATCACAAACGGAACCGTGAAGGTGTCATCTGCGATCGGAGCCGTAGTACTCGGTGGTTGAGCTACAAGCGTGATGCCAGCAATTTCTGCAACAGAAATTGTCACCGTGTTAGAGGTGGCGTTATAGCTGTTGGCTCCGTCTGAATAGGTAGCCGTTGCCTGATTTGTGATCGGCGTTCCGGGGGCAGTTTGGGCGAATGCTGGCAGCCCGATCGGCATTATTCCTGATGAAAGGAGAGTGGCTGCAAGAATCTGGCGATAAGACCAGTGAGAGCGAGTAGACATGATGCGTTTTCTTCGGAGACAAGTAACTGAGGGTGAACTTTTTTGTAGATAAAATTACTAGGGTATGACTGTCTTCAACGTATAGACTATTAACTTTTTGTTGAAATAGCCAACGAAGATATGGTGGATAAAACAGTTGACAATTGAGAATCTGGAATGCGGTGAACTATTGGTATCTCCTTTATTCACTTGAAGTCCACTTCAGTCAGATGTTGCCCAGAGGTAATCTCTTTTGAAACACAAATTCTTCAAGTTCCGTTGAATCACTGAGAAAACAGTGAGTATTATTTCTGAGCAGGCATCTGAAAATAAAGACTAGCGATCGCTCCCGCAGGTCTGCGTCGCTGATTGACCTAAAATTCAGAATCAGCAATTTTTCAGAGAAATGATTCTGCGATCGGAGAAACCTAACCCAACTTCAAACCCAGCCCTGGATTCGTCGCAAAACGTGATTTAAATCACAATAATTGCTGGGGTAGATCGCACATCGTCCACCGTTTAGACATTACCCTAAAGGGTGAGAGGGTAGCTTGTTTGTTCT
>JAYVFW010000522.1:0-8080 GCA_043772715.1 Phormidesmis sp.
CGATCGTGTTCCGAGATCACCGCTTGTCAGATTTGATTGGCTTCACTTATGGCGCGATGGAGCCAAAACGAGCCTCGTCTGATCTGGTCGGACATCTAGAAGCGATCGCGCGATCGCTCAAACAGCGCAGCGGTGGCACGACGCTAGAACAGCCTTGGTTAGTGACGATCGCCCTAGATGGTGAAAACTGCTGGGAGTTCTATCCTCAAGATGGCAAGCCCTTTTTAGAAACGCTCTACCAAACTCTCAGCAATCATCCTGACCTAAAATTAGTCACTGTTTCTGAATTCACAGAGCAATTTCCACCGACTGAAATTATCCCGACCGAGCAGTTACACAGCGGCTCTTGGGTCGATGGCAGCTTTACAACGTGGATCGGCGACCCGGCAAAAAATCGCGCCTGGGATTTGCTGACCACTGCTCGTCAAGTGTTAGCAAACCATCCTGAAGCGACTGAGGACGCTAACCCACAGGTGTGGGAAGCGCTCTATGCCGCAGAAGGCTCTGACTGGTTTTGGTGGTTTGGCGAAGGTCATTCATCTAACCAGGATGCTATGTTTGATCAGCTTTTTCGCGAACATTTAGCCGCCCTTTATCAAGCACTTGACGAGCCGATTCCAGAGAATGTCCGCCGTCCGATCGAGCTTCATGTTCAACAAGGTGACCACGCACCGCAGGGGTTTATTCATCCAAGCATAGACGGGCGCGGTGACGAACAAGACTGGGACAAAGCAGGACGCATCGAAGTCGGGGGCGCACGGGGCACAATGCACCAAAGCAGCGAGATTCAACGGCTTTGGTATGGATTAGATCACATCAATTTCTATCTCCGCCTTGACTTTGGGGCAGGGGTGCGACCTGGCATCGATTGCCCACCTGAGTTGAATCTGCTGTGGTATTACGCCAATCAAACAATGCGGAACAGTCCGATTCCGTTAGCTGATTTGCCCGATCAGGCACCGTTAAACTATCAGTTTCATCACCATTTAGGGGTAAATTTGTTAACCGAAACAATCTGGTTTCAAGAAGCAGCCGATAATTTTCGTTGGTCTTCTCGCGCCACTCGTGCCCAAGTTGGTTTAGACAAATGTCTTGAAATCAGTGTGCCTTGGGCAGATCTGCAAGTGCATCCTGACTACGCGCTGCGAATGGCGGTGGTGTTGTCAGATGGCGGGCGCTATCGGCAATACTTCCCAGAGAATGCGTTGATCCCGATCTCGGTGCCCTAAGCGTTTGTCACAGCGCATCTACGATTCCCTGCCTCGTTTGCGAGGTATCCTAATTCATCGGCAAAACCAACCTCAATTGAGAAAGATCTGTGCTTGACCTGAAGCTGATTCGCGAAAATCCAGAATTCGTCCAAGAGAAACTTAACCAGCGTGGCGACGGTTATGACATTCAGTCGATCGTGCAGTTTGACCAACAGCAGCGAGAACTAGAGAAAACGCGATCGACGCTTCAGGCCCGCAGCAACGAAATCGGTAAACTAGTCGGACAAAAGATCAAATCGGGCAGCGACCCAAAAGGTGAAGAGATTCAAGCCCTGCGGGATGAAGGCAACCAAATCAAAGCTGAGTTGGGTGAATCGGAGCCGCAAGAAAAAGACCTGAAGGCGCAGATTGAGACGCTGTTGTTGACGTTGCCCAATCTGCCCAGTGACACGACTCCGATCGGCAAAGATGAAACCGAGAATGTAGAAGTTCGGCGGTGGGGCGATGAATTTAAGCCACAGGGCGAGAACTTTCTACCCCACTACGAAATTGGCGAAAAGCTTGGGATTTTCAGCACCGAACGGGCAACCAAAGTCGCTCAAACTCGATTTGTGGCACTGTTTGGAGCGGGTGCCGCGCTAGAGCGGGCGTTGATTCAATTTATGCTCGATCGTCAAATCGCAGCAGGCTATCTCGAAGTTTTGCCGCCATTTTTGATCAATACTCAATCCCTAATTGCGACAGGACAGTTACCCAAATTTGCTGAAGAGAGCTTTAAGTGCAGCGACGATGATCTGTGGTTAGCGCCTACGGCTGAAGTGCCTGTCACAAATCTTTATCGAGATGATGTCTTGGCGGCGGACAGTTTGCCAATTCATCACTGTGCCTATACGCCTTGCTTTCGGCGTGAGGCGGGCAGCTATGGCAGAGATACCCGTGGGCTGATTCGACTGCACCAATTTAATAAAGTGGAACTGGTTAAAATCGTTCATCCCAGCACGTCTGGGCAAGAGCATCAGGCGTTGGTGCAGAATGCAGAGGCGATTCTTGAGGCGTTGAAATTGCCTTATCGGACGATCGAGCTTTGCACCGGAGATCTGGGTTTTGGCGCTGCAAAATGCTACGACTTAGAAGTTTGGTTGCCTGCGGCTGGCACTTATCGCGAGATTTCAAGTTGCTCAAACTTTCTAGAGTTTCAAGCCCGACGTGGCAATATTCGCTTTAAGGAAGCCGGACAAAAAGGAACGCAGTTTGTCCATACCCTCAACGGGTCAGGGTTAGCGGTGGGTCGAACGATGGCAGCCGTTTTAGAAAACTATCAGCAGCCCGACGGAACGGTTCGGCTACCCGATGTGTTGCAGCCTTATCTGAAGCGCGAAACCTTATGAGTTCGTTCTCCTTCTTTGGATCAGTTTTGGAGTGAAGTTTTGTGACGACTCAGCTTGCACTCTAGAATAGAGAGATGTCTTCATCGGAGCTTACAGGTCTTAGCCTATGTCAGTTTTGGCTGTTGTTGCCCTTCTCGCAGTCCTGATCTTCGTGCATGAACTGGGTCACTTCCTGGCTGCGCGACTTCAGGGTATCTATGCAAATCGCTTCTCGATCGGGTTTGGTCCCATTTTGTGGAAATATCAGGGATCGCAAACCGAATATGCGCTTCGTGCCTTGCCCTTGGGCGGGTTTGTGGGCTTTCCTGATGATGACCCTGATAGCAAAATTCCGCCCAACGACCCCAATTTGCTGCGAAACCGTCCGGTGTTAGATCGGGCGATCGTGATCAGCGCAGGCGTAATCTCTAATCTTTTGTTTGCCTATCTTGTGCTGGTGACTCAACTGGCGATCGTCGGCTTGCCTACCAGTTTTAACTATCAAGCAGGCGTGATTGTGCCGCAAGTCGTCTCTAAAGATGCCGTCGCTGCCCAAGCGGGGGTGAAAGAAGGCGATTTGATTGTCGGGGTGAATGGTCAGACGCTAGAAGCTTCGGCAAAGGCAACCGATAGTTTGCGCCAAGCGATCGAATCAAACCCTGGTAAGCCCATCCAGCTACAAATTCAGCGTCAGGGAGAGCCTGTTTCGCTGACCGTCACGCCTAAAGCGGATGATAAAGGGAAAGGTCGGATTGGTGTGCAGCTTCGACCGAATGGGCAGACGGTCTATCAGCGTCCGAGCAATCTTTTGAGCATTTTTGGCATCGCTGCGGAGGAGTTTCAGCGCATCGTGGTGCTGACAGTGCAAGGGTTTGGACAGTTAATTAGTAACTTTAGCAAGACCGCAGAACAAGTGGCGGGACCGGTGGCGATCGTCGCGACGGGTGCCAAAATTGCTCAATCCGATTCTGCTAGCTTGTTTAATTTTGCCGCTCTGATCAGCATTAACCTGGCAGTGATTAACATTTTGCCTTTACCTGCCCTTGATGGCGGTCAGCTTGCTTTTCTGCTGATCGAAGGATTGCGCGGAAAGCCTTTGCCGACTCGTATCCAAGACGGCGTAATGCAAACTGGATTGGTGCTGCTGCTGGGCTTGGGCGTTTTTCTGATCATTCGAGACACCGTTAATCTGATCCCACAGTAGTGAGTATTACCCGCAAAATTTCTGCAAAAAAACAGCGTGCATTGGAGCTTCTGATTCGCCTCAAGCGTCTTTACCCCGAAGCTCCTTGCACGTTGAATTATGAAACGCCCGTTCAACTGATGGTGGCGACGATTTTGTCGGCTCAATGCACCGATGCGAGAGTCAATTTAGTCACGCCAGAGCTATTTCGGAGATTTCCAGATGCGGCAACGCTGGCGGGGGCAGACGTAGCGGAGCTTGAAGAGCTGGTGCGCTCTACGGGTTTTTACCGCAACAAAGCGAAGAATATCCAGGCGGCGTGTCAGATGATCATGACCGAGTTTGGCGCTCAGGTGCCGAGAATGATGGAAGATTTGCTCAAGCTTCCGGGAGTGGCTCGCAAAACGGCTAATGTGGTGTCTGCTCACGCCTATGGCGTAAATTTAGGGGTCACGGTCGATACGCACGTCAAACGGCTAACTTATCGACTCGGACTCACCAAAAACACCGATCCCGTCAAAATCGAGCGAGATTTGATGAAACTAATTGCTCAACCTGAGTGGGAAAATTGGTCAATTCGGCTAATCTATCACGGTCGTGCAACTTGTATGGCTAGAAGCCCGCAGTGCGATCGCTGTGAGCTTGCTGATCTCTGCCCCTCTGCAAACTTGTCTGAAAAGCCGACGCTAGAAGTCACGAGTTCAGCTTAGAAGCGCCGATCGCAGCAGAAATCTCAAATCTATTGCGCCACTCACCCGATCAATTCGGTAGAATGAGAGGCACTGTCTTTATAAAGGGTCAAAAATCTTCATGGCTAAGAAGAGCATGATTGAGCGAGCTAAAAAACGCCAAGAAACGGTGGACAAATACGCCGACCAGCGAGCAGAGCTGAAAGAGCAGTTTGCAAAAGCGACGACTCAACAGCAAAAGCTAGCGATCCATCGTCAAATTCAGCAGTTGCCTCGCAACAGTGCTCGTGTGCGGGTGCGGAAGATTTGCTGGGTCACGGGTCGTGCTAGAGGCGTATATAGCGACTTTGGTCTGTCTCGCCACGTCTTTCGTGAAATGGCGCACCAAGGGCTTTTGCCCGGTGTAGTTAAGTCAAGCTGGTAGAAAAGTTTTGAGTTACGAATTTTGAGTTTTGAGTTAGAAAGCTGATTGACTCAACGCTCAAAATTCAACACTCAAAGCTTTTTTATTGCCCGCAGCAGCGATCGATGCCTAAGCTATCTAGCAAAATATCACTGACTGCATTGGCGACCGCAAACTCGCTGTAAAAACTTTGAGAAAAATCAAAAGCTTGCATTTCTGAAATGATTGCAAGCACTAATGAGCCTAAGTCATTCTCGTCTTCCATACGCTGCCGCACGTAGATTTGAGCAGCCCTTTGAGCGATCGTTTGATTGATCGCTTCTGGCAAAAATTCTTGGTCTAGCCATCTGTGTAAGTTTCGCTGTAGCCACTCTCCTTCTTGCACCGGATTGGTGGCTGCGGGTAGCGTGATCGGTGGGATGGGTTCAACCATTTGCTATGACACCTGCAACGATCGCCGAAACTATCCAAACTATACACTTATCGCTTTATCATTGGTCACTCTCTCAACTCATCGAAAATAACCCTTTATGCAAATCGATGTGCCATCCATTATTGAAGGATATGCTCAGGGTTATTTTTTGATGGCAGATGAGTCGGGGCATGATTTGGACTGGTATTCGAGCCGAGAACGGACGTTAATTCCGCTGGATGAACGATTTCGCTATCCGCGATCGCTGCAACGAGTTTTAAACCAAGACCGCTTTACGACTGCGGTAAGTCGAGATTTTGAAGCCGTGGTGGAGGGATGTGCCGATCGTGAAACTACCTGGATTTCTGAGGAGCTTAAACAGGTCTATTGGGCGCTACATCAGGCGGGATGGGCACACAGTTTTGAAACTTGGCAAGGCAACCAGCTCGCGGGCGGAATTCTAGGCATTGTGATCCGCGGCGCTTTTATCGGGGAGTCGATGTTTTTTCGGATTCCAGACGGCTCGAAGGTGGCAATGGTCAAACTCGTCGAGCGGCTGCGAAACCAAAAATTTGTGCTATTTGATGCTCAAATGACAAACCCGCACTTAGAGCGTTTTGGATCATATGTAATCAACAATCGCATCTACAAAGATTTGTTGAGACAGGCGCTCGACCGTGACTGCTCACTGGAGTAGATGCTGCTCTAAGGGAACAGTTGGCTAATCGAGAGCAGAATTCCTGGAAACGCCACAAGCTCGATCGAGTCATTCTCGCTTAATGTGAACTCCTCACAATAGCAATCGCTATTCGATTTACGAAATCCTAAAACTTGTCGATTGTTGACATCTAGCACCCAATATTCAGAAATATTTGCTTTGGCGTAAAGTTTGGCTTTGCGGGTACGGTCTTCGCGCAAAGTTGAATCGGCAACTTCAGCTAAAAACAAAATATCGTTTGACTGCGGATGGCGATCGAAATACTTTCGCGGATCAAGGCGAACGATCGCAATATCGGGTTCGGGTTCAGAGTCGGGCGGCAGCGTAATCGGCAGTTGCACTCGCACAATGACCTGCCCCATCAGCCTTTCTCTGAGGTAGTCAGATGCACATTGCGTTGTGGCAGCATGAGGCGATCGTTGAGGATTCAATTGAACAATCACTCCCTCTAGCAACTCCACTTGATCTTCGCGGGTCAAAATTCCAAACTCAATCATGCGGTGATAATCTTCCACACTCCACTTCTTCAGAGGTGGATTTGGAGACTCAACGATCGGGGGACTTTGGGACATCCTTCCACCTCTTTTTACGGTTGCCGCTCAATAATGCCGCCGCCGAGCAACACCTCTCCGTTATACCAAACGGCGGCTTGACCAGGCGTGATGCTGAACTGCGGATCATCAAACACAATTCGCACACGAGAATCTGCGATCGGAGTCACCATTGCAGGCACCGCAGAAGACCGATATCGAATCTGAACTTCGGCATGAATTGGGGTCGTGGGTGCCGCGATCGAAACCCAATTAACGCGCTGCACCGTGCAACCTGGATCTTGAGCTTCGGAGCGATCTCCGACCACGACACGATTTCGTCCGGGGTCAAGTTCGAGTACATAAAGCGGTTCGCTATGGGCAATGCCGAGTCCTTTGCGTTGCCCGATCGTATAGTGATGAACGCCTTCATGTTGACCCAAGACGGTTCCCGATCGATCCACAATGTTGCCTGTTTGAGGCGTGATGTATTTGTCGAGAAACGCTCGCATTGAGCCGTTTGTCTCAACTAGACAGAGATCTTGGCTTTCGGGCTTGTCGGCAGTGTGCAAGCCAAACTCAGCCGCGATGCGCCGCGTCTCGGTTTTGGGTTGTTCGCCTAACGGGAAGATGACTTGAGAGAGAATTTCTTGCTCTAAGTCATAGAGGAAGTAGGATTGGTCTTTGGTGCGATCGACGGCTCGCAGTAATTGATAGCGCCCGGTTTGCTCGTTGTAGCGAGTTTGGGCATAGTGACCTGTGGCGATCGTGTCGATGCCCAATTGCTCACGCGCATAATTCAGCATTGGCGTAAATTTGACCGCTTTGTTGCACTGAGAACACGGCAGCGGCGTAATGCCATCGCTGTAGCCAGACACCAGATAATCGACAATGTTTTCCTGAAAGCGATCGCGGCTGTCAACAATGTGGTGAGGAATGCCTAAAAACTCGCAAAGTTTGGCAGCGTCTACCATGCCTTCTGAGCAACACTGACCCTTGCCCTTCATCAACCAGAGGGTCACGCCAACAACCTCATAGCCTTGATGATGGAGCGCGGCTGCGGCAACTGAGCTATCAACTCCGCCGGAGAGTCCGACCACAACTTTGTTCATGGAATGAGATACGGAAAATTAAATTCTCTTATAGGCTAACATCTCATCCTCTATTCTTTATTTTGCGATCGCTGGTTTGTGTTACGATGACCGGAAAATTTTGCAGCCGAGGGGTTAATCTACATGACTTGCGTTTCTCACCAAAATCGATGGAAAAGAATCCAGCGATCGGTCACCTTTGCCGTATTGGGAGGGTGCTTATCTGGGTTGGTTACCTCGATCGCGGCGGCTCAGTCTCCTGGTTTTCCCTTACCGCCTACACCGCCTACGACTCCTGTGCCTCCGCAGACGTTGCCGAATTTGCCAGTTGAGGGCACGCCACTTCCTAGCGATCGCGTTTTTCAGGCACCACTTCAGCCCGCTTCGATCGTCGCTCCGATCAATCGTCCACAATATCGGGTGATTGTGAATGGGGATAGCGCTCTGTTGTTGCAGCAAGTCAGACGAGTAGAGCC
>JAYVFW010000523.1:0-8059 GCA_043772715.1 Phormidesmis sp.
GGGATTTAGGTAGCTCTCCCGAATTCACAATCGAAGCGAACTGCCCTGTCAAACTGACGTTTGAATAATACCCATTTGATTTGTGAACGCGACCGATCCACTGTAGGTTAATTGAGAATGGCTAAGACGATTCTTTTATAGATTTTTCGACCTTTTTCGTTGAGGTGAACCCCATCAAAAGTCAGGTCTTGTCGGAGGCTACGATCGTCAAACAAGGGATCAATTTCATCCGTGACCAACGAGACATTCTCAACATCGGCAACTTCCCGAATTAAGGCGTTGATTTCTTCGACTCGCTCAACAGTGCCAGCAACATTAGGATTGCGACTAGCCTCAACCGTTGAATAAAAAGCAGGAACGACGGTAATGCGGCTAGCTCCCATAGATCGAGTCATCACAACAATGCGTTCAAGATTACTCACAAATTCATCATTACGAATCGAATACCAGGCATCATTGGTGCCGATCGCGATCATTACATTTTGGCACTGCACATCTGAAGCTTTGAGAGTTTTTAGCTGTTCTAATAGCGACACAGTGCTTAAGCCACCCATCGCAAAATTGGCGGTATCTTTGCCCAATGGGTTGCCTAACCCCGACGAGATCGAGTCTCCAAACAGACAGCCGCGAAATCGCTGACTTTGACTAGATTGCGCCTGAGCTTTGACCTTCGATCGCCACCAGTCTAGTTCGCCAAGTTTATCTGGCTTCATCTGCGCGATCGAGACTTGATTGAGCAGCCCAAACAGCCCCATCAGCGGCAGCATTGTCACCAAACTGGTTTTGAGATTCTTGATCATAGCGAGTCGATAGAGAAGAGTCAGAAAGCCTGCGCCATGATACCTGAACGAACAAAGCTTAAGAAAGTTCCGATCGGATAAAATTAGTAGATTTGACCCTCAAGCTTTTCTAAACGATCAGCTTTTCAACTAGATGCCGCACGAGGCGATTTAACCGCTCAGAATAGCTTTTCATCACTTCTAGCGCAAAGAATGGGGTTTCTTGAACCACAAAAAGAAATCGTTTTTCATCTAAAAACGCAAGTTTGCAGTCGGTTTGCGCGATCGCCGTATAGGTTCTGACGCTTGAGCTGACAAGCGCACCGATGCCAAACACGCCACCCGGAACGATCGTTTCTACAATCTTTCCGTTCACCGATAACGCAATCTCCCCTTCGAGAACGCCGTACATCAAATCTCCAGGCTCTCCTTCTTTAAAGACAGCCTGCCCAGATGAAAAGGATTGAGGGTCAGGCTGTCTTTGAAAAATGCTGAGGGTTCTAACGGGGTCTAGCATAGGTGCGTCCAAACAGTGCAAAAGCCATTGGGTAGTATACGTCAATCTTTTTACACTTCTGCGTTAGCTGCATCACATTGCGGTGCGATCGTAAAGCAAATTAAGTGGACTTACAAAAAATAAAGGCGGAGTAGAAGCGACCTAGCGGCTTGAGCCGCCATCTCTTTCTGGTAGAATTAAGCCTGTCAACACAAGACGTAAAAACCTACCCAGAGACTCTCGGAAATGATTCCGCCCCATTGGGCAAACGGGATCAGTGCCTGAAAAGCGGATACTAGTTGAGCAGTTGCAGTTGCAGTTGTTCTAATTAAGAATCTCAGTCACGTTAGTGCCGAGAGTATCAAGTTACCATCAAGAACGAAACCTTTAGTTAAAAGCAAAAAGCAATGGGAGAAGCAAAGCGTCGTAAAGAATCTCTAGGAGAAGACTATGGCAAAGAGCCTAATATTTTTCCATGGTTGCCAGTGACTAAGACTCAAGCCCAGCAGTTTGTGAAATGGTCTTCTACCGGTGCTTGGATCGGCATTGTCGGTCTTGTGGCAGCGTGGATTACTATCCGTTTCGTGGGTCCGCTATTTGGCTGGTGGCAAGTTAACTGATCAATGGGGAACTTTAGCGATATCGGATCGTCTAGAAACTCTTAACCTTAAAAAATTGTGCCACATCCACAACTCTTTAAAAAACCTGAAAAATTGAGAGATCTGATTAAACTTGTGGCTATCGATACTTTACGATCTTGCTCGACTCGTTAATATGAGTAGACATCTTCGGCTGTATATTTTTAGCGCTTTGGCACATTCTTCTAAAAAAAGCGTGTCCTTATCAGAAGGTAGATCGTTTAGATCTTAATAAAAGGTTAGAGTTAGATGTGGTGATTGGAGGACGATTGTGTTCTTAAGACTAGCAGAGCAACACCGAGAGTTTGTAAAAGACCTCGTAATGAATCTTCAGGCGATGGCGATCGTGTTGGAGAATCGAGGGTATCTGGCTTCCTGCTATACCTGCGGCGGTCAGATGAATAGTGCCTCGTTTATGGTGAGTTTGGGAAACAACCACCTGATCCGCTTTTTGGTGTCAGATTATGGAATCACCTGGACAGAGATGCGCGACGATCGAGAATTAATGAAGCTTGAAGGGGCAGAAGCGATCAGCCAACTTCAAGAGCTTGCAAATCTAGTCAAGTTTCACATCAAGCCCTCTGACTATCGTCCGGCGGTTCCGGCGAAGAGCTTTCATTAGGCTCTGATAGCGCTGTTCTAGGTTTTCACTGATGTCAGTCCAATCGGATGAAGACTCTAGTGATGGTCTGGACAGCAGGGTCAGTCAGCAAGTAGCCACGTTTCTTTGGGGGTTTCCCTACCTTGCTGCCTGACTTAAGTTCATAGATCGTTTTCGATTTTGAATGACCGTATCATTTTATTGAAGTCAATCACGTTCGCTTCCATCACATGATGCAAGGCGAAGGAAACTTAGGACTATTACTGCACGGGTTTCCCAAATTCTGATATTCGTGGTGCTATCAAATTTCTGCACTAGCGCATCTTCTGATGAAGAAGACTCAATTTTAAGTCACGGATTTGCTGACGTTAGCCTCTTCAATCTAAGCCTCCCACCAGATCAAACTATCGCCCTCACTGCACATTAGATTCAGCAAGAAGTGGCTCAAACCTTGAACTGCTAGTTTTTGTAAGGTTCCGCTTAGGCTTAGTGACATACAGACCTTGTGCTCCATTGAAACGGAAGCTGCTCACATTTCAACCGAACTTTCTAAAGATTATCAGATATCTTGCAAGACTTCTCAAGCATTGGCGTGTAGTGAGTCAATACTTGAGAGAAAGCTGGATTTTGAGTTACTTCTCACACCCAAAATCCAAAGTTAGATTATTGTCTTACAGAGCGCCGCTTTTGGGTAACAGTAATCGCGATCGGCTGAATTTCAGGTGAGTTCCAAGCTTGAGCTTGATTCGGACTTCCTAAAACGACGATGGCAATCCAGCTTGCGATGAAAAGTGCAATTAGAACGATCATTGAGCAGCCCCTTAAAAATTTTGTATTGTTAGTATTAAGAAATATAACATATTATGAACGAAAAATCTTTTCTTTCCTTGGTCAGGTTTAGGATGCCTAGCTATTTACAGACGTGAAAAGTAGTGTTTTATACTAGTGTCTAGAAGTATGCTGAGTTGAGCGTTTGAAATTAGGAAGGTGGGGCACAATAAGCCTGATCTTTTAACTTCATAGCTAATCGACTATCTATCAAAGAACGGCAGCTACCTCGAAACGATCGCTAGTCTTTGCATGATCGATGTCCGCGAATGAACAAGCCTATTAAAAAGTTAGCCGCGATCGATGAGTCAATTAAGTCACCCTATTCTCAAGACTCTCAGATTGAAAATGTTTTGAATAAGCTGCCTTTAGAAGCAAAAAGTTGGGCAGAAAGTTTGCCTTGGCATCAGCGACGATATGTGCTTTCTCTCTGCCATTTGCTTTGTGCGGCAACTCCCGACGTTCAGGCAGAGTTTTTAGATGAATATACGGCCAACGGTCTAATTGCAAAGCTCGTTGAAAATCGAGATGTTAAGCAAAAAGTCAAAGAAAACCTCAAGCGGTTTCAGATTCCAACTGAGCTTAGTGAAAGTCTTGTGAGAAGCTATATTCGACAATTTTATATTCACTCTGCTCAAGACGTTCGCCGCAAGCCTGATTTGTTTCTAGAATCAGCCCTGAGGATTGTCGCTAGCACTGAAGAGCGCAACAGCATTCTCAACTATATTTTGGGATTTGAACTAATCAAAATGCTGTTCCAGATGAGTTGGTTACAGCACGAAAAACTTTATCGGCTGCAAAAAAATCAAGAAGAGTTTATCAACACTTACATCAAACCCGTTCGACACGCTCATCGAATCAATCAAATTATCGTGCCAAGAGACGAAAGACTGTTCTTTGCACGACGAGACTATTTTGTGCAAAAACCCAATTTTTCAGATAAGAAATTAGTTGAGTTAGCGATCGCCACATTCACCACAGAAGTAACTACAAACTTTGGGTTTTCAATCGTTCGCCACGCTGACTCTTTAATCTTTAACTACGACGATATTTTCGCAAATGAGCAAGAACCAATTTTCTAAAACTCGTAGAATTTAGTGATATTTAAGCAACTTTGCCGCCACCCATCAGATAAAGCAGCGCCATCCGTACTGCAACGCCGCTCGTTACCTGCTGCGAAATCAAACTAAATTGAGGGTCATCCATCAAATCAGAGCTAATCTCTACGCCTCGATTCACCGGACCGGGGTGAAGAACTTTAACCTCTGGCTTGCAGCGCTTGAGACGATCGCGCGTAATCCCAAACTGCTGATGATATTCCCGCAGACTGGGTAATAAGTGACTAGTCATGCGCTCTTTTTGCAATCGCAGGGTCATCACAAAATCGGCATTCTCAAGAGCTGGGTCAAGCGTCCAATGCATAAAAAGCTTGCGAGAGATGGCAGCAGACCGATCATCTGAATCTGCGACATAATCGGCAAACCACTTAGGTAACAGCGTTGGGGGAGCCGCTAAATGAACTTCAGCCCCACTTGCCGTTAGACTCCAAATATTAGAGCGGGCAACGCGAGAATGAAGAATGTCGCCCACGATCGCGATCTTCTTGCCCTCCAACAGCGCTAGCCGTGGCTGCTCAGAATCAAATAGTGTGCAGATCGTGAATAGGTCTAGAAGCGCTTGAGATGGATGTTCATGTTGACCATCGCCCGCATTGAGAACCCCCACCCGAACGCCCAAACGATCCATTTCAGCCGCTATTGCCTGCGGCACTCCTGCCTCTTTATGGCGAATCACCATCATGTCGGTGCCCATTGCCAGGTAGGTTTTTGCGGTGTCAAGAATCGTCTCGCCTTTTGACAGAGAAGAAGTTCCGGCGGCAAAGTTGAGGGTGTCAGCCGATAGGCGTTTGGCAGCTAGCTCAAAACTGCTGCGGGTGCGCGTAGACGGCTCAAAAAATAGATTGGCGACGACTTGCCCCTGTAGGGTTGGCACCTTCTTAGTTCGACGAGACAGCACTTCTCGAAAGCTGCTAGCCGTTTGCAAAACGACATCATACTCAGCCTGAGAAAAGTCGGCGAGAGAAAGAACGTGGTGACGAGTCCAGACCATTAATAGTATGCATCCAAGAACGATTGATCATTCATACCCCAAAACGATCGTCCTCACAACCCATAAATAATTTCACCATCAGAAGTATACTTGTACTGTATCGCCGATCGCTCACATGACCCGAACTCCTTTCGATGCTTTCTCTAAACAGCTTTTAGAAGCGTTTCTTGCCCCCTTTGGCACGGTGGAACTCAATCGAGAAATTGCTGGAGAATCTCGATATATTGACGTTTGGTTTTCACCGATTGCCCCACCCGATCGTAGTCTAGGTCTTTTGGCGCAGATTGCTATAACGCCTTGCCTGATCGAACCTTACCGCAATGCACCTAGCTTTTCAGAGGTGCGATCGTGCTTACTCAAGCTGTTTCTCGTTCACGCTAATCAACAACGACAAGCAAGACGCGAAGCTGCCTCTTTCTCAGAAGCAGAACTACCCCACTTGTGGATCTTGTCCCCCACTGCTTCAGAAATGTCTCTCAACAGTTTTGGTGCAATTCGATCTCTAGACTGGCTACCCGGAATTTATGCTCTGCCTGCTGCTTTGAGAACCTCGATCGTGGTTATTCACCAGCTTCCCAAAACTCCAGATACGCTCTGGCTCAGACTGTTGGGGAGAGGCAAAACTCAGCAGCAAGCCGTAGAAGAAATTCTTTCCTTGCCTAATGATGACCCACGTCGTCTCCAAACTTTAAACCTCTTAATCACTTGGAGAATTACTATGAGAGTTGAAGACCTCGACGAGGACGATCAAATTTCATTTATGGCAATTAATCAGGCTTATTTGCAATGGGAACGAGAAACCATTGAGCGCGGTAAACAAGAGGGCAGACAAGAGGGCAGACAAGAGGGCACCCAGATGGGACAACGCTTAGTCGTCGAGAACTTACTGAAAGCTCGTTTTGGTGAGATGGACGATCGACTCACGGCGCTAATTCCGACAATCCTGACATTTTCGGCTGAGGAATATACGCCACTTCTGCTGCAATTGTCGCGAGAGCAACTGTTGGATAGATTTCAAGGTCAATCTGAGCAGACGCTGATGGGTTAAGTGGGCAGATGCAGAATATTTAAGCTAATTGTAATCAAGGTCAAAAAGAGGATGAAGCCGATCGTGTCCAGCATGGTCGTCACTAACGGTCCACTGATCAAAGCAGGATCGAGGTTTAGCCGCTTTAAACCCATGGGCAGCAACGTTCCTAGGGTGACTGCGATCACTGAATTTGCTGCCATTACCAGTCCGGCGACATAGCCGACCCAGCGAGTTTCGGGTGATGTCCAAATCAACGACAGCAAAACCATGGTGGTTCCTAATGCTAAAGCGGTTCCTAACCCCGCAAGCAGTTCTCTGCGAAGAATTTTCATCGTGTCGGCTGGCGTAACTTCACCCACTCCTAGCGATCGGATCGTCACGGTTAGCGCTTGAATTCCCACTGTTCCACCTGTGTTGGAGAACAACGGCATAATCACAGCCAGCACAGGCACAAGTGAAATGGTTTTTTGAAACGGAGCGATCGCGCTAGATGCTCCAATGTAAAGCGCCATCACGCCAACGAGCCAGGGCAGACGATTCCGCAACTTCTCTAAAGGATGAGATAGAGAAGATTCATCGCCACCGCTGACCCCGGCTAATTTTTGGATATCTTCGGTGGCTTCTTGTTCTAAAATATCCACCACGTCGTCAACCGTGATGATGCCTACAAGCCGATCTTCGCGATCGACCACAGGCACCGCGATCAAGTCGTAGCGCTTCATCAGTTGCGCCACTTCTTCTTGGGGCATCTCGGTTTTGGCTTTGATCACTCGATCGCTGGCGATGTCTTCAATCAACACATCGGGAATCGAGAAGAGCAATTGCCGCAGCGAAACGACCTGTTTGAGCTTGCGGTTATTGTCCGTTACGTAAGCGTAGTAAATCGTTTCTTTGTCTCGGTCAGCCAGTCGAATCTTGGCGAGTGCCTCGCCCACCGTCAAGCCTTGCCGCAGCCGGACATATTCGGTGGTCATTACCCGACCTGCGGTGCCCTCGGCGTAGCCTAGAATTGTGGCGGTTGCCTGCCGTTCTTCGGGGCTGAGTTGTTGAACGAGCCGCTTGGCAATTCCGGCGGGGAGTTCGTCAAACAGTTCGGCACGATCGTCAGGTCGCATCGATTCGACGATTTGGCAAACTTGAGCATTGTGCAGCAGCCCGATCAGTTCTTCTTGAATCTCTTGGGGCAGATATTCAAAGACATCAGTTGCTTCGGTCTTGTTGAGCAGTCGAAATGCGATCGCTCGCTTTTCAGGAGGAAGCTCTGCAATATAATCGCCCACGTCGATCGCGGGCATTTCGTTTAACTCGTGCTTAAGCTGATTTAGATCAGCAATTTCAGACAGGGAAGTGCGACTTTCCTGAGTTAGCATGAAACCTCCTCAATTTCCCCCGCGCTGGAAGATTGAGGCTTCCGACGCTAAAGGGGTTTATTACTGTGGGGTAATGGACTCTGGTCCATGAACTTTACAAAATGCAACATCGACATCCGTTCGGCTGTCGCTAAGTATATGCTAACCCTGAAGCTACAAATCTACAATGCCAGGGATGCCTCTCTCCATTTAAGATCCCACTTTTGTT
>JAYVFW010000524.1:0-8047 GCA_043772715.1 Phormidesmis sp.
CCCCAGAGGTCGGTTCGTCGAGAAACAGAATGTCGGGTTCGTGCATGACCGAGGCACCAAATGCGACACGCTGCTTCCAACCGCCCGGAAGTTGTCCGGTGATTAGGGTTTCTCGTCCTTCGAGTCCGCAGGTGGCGATTACCCAGTCAATTTTTTCGCGTCTTAGCTTGCGAGGCACGCCATACACGCCACTGTAAAATTCCAAGTTTTGCAGAATGGTCAAGTCATCATAGAGGGTAAATTTTTGGCTCATATAGCCGATGCGTCGCCGCAGTTCGCGGCTGCGGAGATTGCCGCGAACTGCGGCGAGGGCAATATCGCCAGAACTTTTGGGTAGTAGTCCACACAGCATTTTAATCGTAGTGGTTTTTCCGGCTCCGTTGGCTCCAAGTAAGCCAAAAATCTCGCCGTAGCGCACCTCGACGTTGACGTTTTTAACCGCTTGAAAGCTGCCAAAATTTCGATTTAGGTTCTGAGAATAGATCGCAAAATCGGAGTCAGAATTCGTCGTGATGGCTCGATTGCCACCTCGAGATCGAGGAAACTCAAAAAACTTCGCTGCCGCTCCCTGCTGACGCAATCGAGTCACAAACACGTTTTCTAGCGTCGGTTCAGCAAGCTCGATCGTGGGGGCTTGCAGTTGATTTTGACGAAACAATTCTCGCACCTCAACTTCTCCTGTTTTGGGATCGCTCACCAGCACATCTAAGCGATCGCCAAACGTTTGTACATCCATGATCGCATCGGATTCAGATGGCGTAGTCAACACTTGCTCGGCGGCTTGCAGTTGCGGTGTATGCACTTCGAGGCGATGTAATCCTAAACTGTTTTTTAACTCAGTGGGCGTACCGATTTGCTGAATCTGACCGTCATACATCAGGGCGACGCGATTGCAGCGTTCTGCCTCGTCAAGATAAGGAGTCGCCACCACGATCGTCACCCCTTCTTCGGACGACAGCGCCGCCAACACATCCCAAAACTCACGACGCGAGACGGGATCAACCCCTGTTGTCGGTTCGTCGAGCAACAGCACTTGAGGCTGAGACACCAGCGCACAGCACAACGCAAGTTTTTGCTTCATGCCGCCTGATAGCTCTCCGGCAAGCCGATCTCCAAACTTCTCTAAATTCATCAAGCGCAGATATTTGTTGCGCCGCTCAGAAAACTGACGATTGGGCACTTGTCTGAGTCCGCTCACATAGCGTAAATTCTCATCAATGCTGAGATCGAGATAGAGCGAAAACTGCTGAGTCAGGTAGCCAATTTTTAATCGTGCATCTCGTGGCGGTTGTCCCAAGACTTTCACATCCCCGGCGGTCGCCTCCATCACGCCGCCGAGAATGTGAAAGGTGGTCGTCTTGCCTGCACCATCAGGCCCGATCAGTCCATACACTTCGCCGCGCTTTACCGAGAACTCAACGCCTCGAACTGCTGCTACCTGACCGTAATCTTTGTGCAATCCAAAAACGCGAATCACATCGTCTGAAGATGCAGGATCAATCGATCGGGCTTCTGCAATCTGGCTCTTTGGCACCGTTTTTTGAGTCATTAAAAACCTCCAAAGTGCATCATTGAGGCTCTAAAGTGATTTCCCCATCGGCTGGCATTCCTGGTTTGACAAACCCAGCCGGGTTATCAATTTTGAGCTTGATGCCAAACACTTGCTTGACGCGATCGTCCTTAAAGTAAATATTTTCAGGTGTAAAAGAAGCTTGGGGATCGATCGCAGCAACGGTCGCCGTTAGAGGTTTATCAGCATTAGAATCGAGAAAAACCTTAGCAGCTTGACCGACTCGAACCTTGCCAATGCTGCCCTCTGGAACATAGCCCCGCAAATAAACCGTGTCGAGATTGACGATCGAGAGCAGGGTTTTTCCACTGATCACGACAGCGCCCGGTTCTACACTCCGCGCCGTCACCACACCATCGATCGGGCTAACCACATTTAGGTAAGCAATCTGCGCCTGAATTTGCTGAATGGCTGCCTGAGCATTTTTGACATCTGCCTGTGCTAATTGAAGCTGGGCAGTTGCCTGTTGTCGCTGTTGCAGAAACCCTACAAGTTGAGCATTGCGAATACCAGGGTTAAATCTAGAAGTCTTTGCTAAAGTCATTCCGCCACGAGCAGCATCGACTTGCTTCTGGTTTGCTTCTACTGTAGATTGAGCTGTCTCGTAAGCGGTTTGTGCTTGGTCAAACCGTTGTCTGGGTGTGGCTCCATCTTGAACTAACTGAGCAAAGCGATCGCGATCAACCCGTGCCAGCTTTAACTGAGATTGAGCTTGCTTGAGTTGAGCTTCTGCAACTGCGACAGTAGACTGTGCTTGGAAGACACGCCCCTGCTGATCATCTTGAGATTGTTCTAGGGTTAGTTGAGCTTCCTGGATTTGAGTGTCAACGACCTGAATTTGTAAGCGAGCCTGACGCTCTTGTTGTTGAGCCGCAGTCAGACGTGTTTGTAGCCCACGCCGCTGCGCCTGAATTTCTTCATCGTTGAGGCGCACAATTAACTGACCTGCTTTGACAGCATCTCCCTCCCTGACTGCGATCGTAGCAATTCGACCCGGTACTTTAGCACCGATATCAGTTTCATATCCTTCAATTCGCCCACTGATTTGCAGATCATTTGTTTTAGGACGAGAGAGAAAGTACCAAGCTGCAAGTCCAGCGGTGACGACTATGACACCCGCCCCAATCAACGAATAAGTCTTACGACGTTTAGAGGGCGGTTTAGATTCAGGCGGTTGTGAGGAAGACTGTTTTCAGCAGATGGAACTGTCTGTTCTTGAGGCTTAGGAGGTGATTGAGTCATGGCTGGAGACCTCTATATGTAGTTGAGTCGGAGGAATATTCTCCCTCGACTCAACCAAACTTATTTTTCGACTTTGTTGGAGCTATTGGTCTCCAAGTATCTGCCTAACTGGGTTTGTAGATCGCTTAGGTGAACACCTACCAGATTTGGTAGAACAACCTGGGCATCTCCAACGCGATCAACAGAACCCAGTCCGATCGCCCACATACCTGCGGCGATCGCGGCTTCAATTCCAGCGGCAACATCTTCAACCACAACACAGTGGGCAGGGTCGAGTCCTAACCGAGTCGCAGCGTACAGAAATAGGTCAGGGGCTGGCTTAGGATGTTCGACGCTATTGCCATCAGTGATCACATCAATGCGATCGGCAATCCCTAATTTCTCGATCACGATTTGGGCATTCTTGCTGGCAGAGCCGATCGCGATTTTAATCCCCGATCGCCGGAGTTCGTCTAATAGCTCAATGGCTCCTGGCAACACATCTTGGGGTGTGATGGTTTGGATCGATTCCACATAGTAGCGGTTTTTGCGATCCATCATCTCTTGGAGTGCGGCTTCTGAGTATTGCCGCTCGCCCACCATGTGCAGCAGCGATTCTCGTCGAGCCACGCCCCGCAGCGATTCATTTGTCTGGCGATCGAACGGCAGTCCTTCTTCGTCAGCCAGTCGCTGCCAAGCCTGATAGTGAAATTCGGCAGTGTCTGTCAAAACCCCGTCAAGGTCGAAGATGAAACCCTGGATATCAGGCGCTTGAGAGTCAGGCGCTTGAGAATCTGAGGGCGATAGATCGAAGCTGTGGCAAGTGCCGCGCCAGTGCAGTTTGAATTTGAGGCGAGTCCAAGTAGGAGGCAGATGGGGAGTTGCGACGGGACCGCTGTCCTTAAGTTGAATACCTGCAAAGCCGAAAACTACTGCTTGCCAGACACCACCTGCTGAGGCTGCATGAATGCCGTCTGCTGTGTTACCGCGAGTATCTTCGAGATCAACTAGGGCTGTCTGCATAAACTGTTCATAGGCATCGGCTGCTTCACCCAAGTTTGCTGCAAGAATCGCGTGAATGGCTGGGCCAAGGGACGATCCGTAGGTGATGTCTGTGCGGGGAGCGTAGTAATTCCAGTTCTTTTGCAGTATGTCCTGGCGATTCTCCACAGGAGAAGCTACGCCAACAGATAATTCTGGCATATCTCGCATCAGGTAAAGAAGCATCAGTACGTCGGGCTGCTTGAGTACCTGTCGCTGATTCGTTTCCTCCATTCCTAAAACAGCTTGAATCGATCGATATCGGGGTTCGTAGTCGCTTAAGTCGATATCCTTTAGCTGGAAAAACCCCTCAAACTGCTCGATCAATCCTGTTTTTGCATCGTAAGGGATATATATCTGCGCGATCGTTGCGTGCAAGCGCAGCAGTTGCTCTGAAGTAAGTTGCAGCCTTTGTGCTAGTTCAGCAGCGCGATCGGGAAACGTGCGCTGCAACCACTCATAGACTACAACCGCCTTTTCTAGATGCCACTGCACCATCCGATTGGTGAACGCATTGTTATTCACCTGCTCGTGATATTCATCGGCTCCGATTACCCCACACAGTTCATACCGTTCCTGTTTAGCATTCCACTCCACCCGACTCATCCAGAAGAGGGCAGTGTCTAGGATGATTTCGGCTCCGTAGTCTCGCAGCCAAATGTCATCGTCCGTTGCCTGCCAGTATTGCCAGACAGCATAGGCAATATCAGCACTAATGTGAATTTCGCGATCGCGGCACCAGATTCGCACAGACTCCGCATAGGGATTGTTCGACAGTGACCATCGGGGTGTCATCTCATCCCCAGTGTCAGCGCTTTCCCAGGCAAACATTGCCCCTTTATACCCACTATCTGCTGCTTTACGCCGCGCTCCATCCAGGGTGTTATGGCGGTAGGTCAACAAGCCGCGAGCGATCGCGGGTTGTGTCAATGTGAAAAAGGGTAGGATAAAAATCTCGGTATCCCAAAAGACGTGACCCCGGTAGCCTAACCCTGACAGCGTTTTGGCGGGAACGCTGACCCGATTATTGTGTGGGTATTCACCAGTGATGTGTGGGCAGGCACTAATGAAAAGTTGGAACAGGTTATAGCGAACTGCCAACTGAGCATTGCTATCTCCTTCAATCTCGATATCGCTTTGCTGCCAAACTTTGTTCCACGCTTGCTGATGTGCGTTGAGCAGCACCGCATAGGCTGGCAGGTCTGCCAATTTGTTTTGAGCCGCTTGAACGGCTAGTGCCGCCTCCTGGGACGTGAACACTGTCATCACCTTTTCTACACTGACAGTCTGCCCCACTGTAGCCAGAAAAGTGGTAGTCATAGTGGGATGGTCGAGAGTATTCGTCACCTGCACTGATGCCTCAGTGCCGATCGTCGTCATCTTAGCCGCCATGCCGAGTTCGATCTGAGAGCTGCGGGTGCGAACCTGTAGCCAAACTCCTTGCGCCGTCTTACCCCGATCGATCTGCTCCCAGTGGTCAAAGCCTTGATTGTCTGGATAGCCATTGATGCTCGATTGAACCTCGATCGTGCCATCAAAATCGACAGGCGTAATCTGGCAGCGCAGTCCTAACACCTGCTCGTCTGCCAAGCTGACAAAGCGCTCAAACCGTAAATCTACTGTGTTTCCAGTTGGGCTACGCCAGCGCACCGATCGACTTAGGATGCCATAACGTAGGTCAAGCTGCCGCTCGTAGTGGATAATTTCGCCGCGATCGAGCCGAAACCGCTCTCCGCTGACAATGATTACCAATGACAACCAGTCAGGACAATTTGCTAACTCGGTATAGACCACAGGTACATCATCATACACCCCATGAATTAAGGTGGCTGGCAACGCATCGGGATAACCCTCCTCAAAGCTACCCCGCGTTCCTACATAACCGTTACCGATCGTAAATACGGTTTCTCTAGAATGCAACTGCACTGGATCAAATTGAGGTTCGATCAGCGTCCAGTCTGTGTAAATCAAGTCATGAGAGCGGGTTGGAATGTTCATTCAGGTTGGAGTGAGGAGTAGGAAACAATACAGCCAAAGAGAAACTTCAGTAGAACTCGTGATAGGGAGCCTGCCAAACTTCGTAAACAAAATTGAGCAATAAGGCAAAGAGAAACAGGTTCGTTTCTGGTGCCGCTAGAATTTGAATGCTTCTCTTGGACACAAACCCTTACCCTTCAGCATTATCGTGCCGCGATCACTATCATTCAAACTCTAGAAATAAATTCTGAGAAAGTTATGAGGGCTGCATTAAGCATCAGAAGGGCATCCATCCGAACACATGACACACAATCAGGCAAGCACCAAACATGACGACCATTCCGATCGTATTTTTAATCACCTTGTAAATGCTGCAAGGATTTGCTGAAATGTCTTCAGTGGCTTGAGTTTCAGTTCCTGGGTGATGCATTGCGATTTACTCCTATTAACGTGAGTTCGATGAATTAATTTAGATAAAAAAGGCTGATACCAATCTTGTATGAGGTTGCACAGAATAGCTGAGAATCAAGATGATCGGACTGTTAAACTGATTGGGCAATAGTATCAATGCGATCTTCTTGGTGTGTTTGTTTGACGCTGTTTGCGTCGGACTCACTCCGGCGCTGTTTCACATCTTGACGGCTTAAGCCTGCGATCGTCGAGTGCGTCTGCTGAAGCACCTGAGCCGTGGACAAGCTCCAAAATGGGGAGTTTTGTATGTTCATTGCAAACCTCACTTAAACGCTTTGATTAAAGCCTCAAACTGCACTCGCAGTGACTTGTCATGAGGCGAGACGGGTGGAATCGGGCGATCGATACCCAGGAATTCATAGACTGCCATTTGAGCAGCCCGCACTGAATACTCAACCGTGAAGACGACATCATCAGGAATTTCAACAAACTGGCTGATGAACGCGAGGTTCTTCGAGCTATGAGGGATCGGCAACGGTCGATCGGTGCGTAAGCGAGGCATAAACATACTGGTGATGTAGGGCATTCTGCAAGGAATACAGTTTGCCGATTCTATGATCTCCAGATCAAATCGCAGATGACCGCAGAGTTCTCGCAGAATCTCTTCACCGTTGCACTCGGTCATCGGCTTAGGAACAAAATCACCCACGCGATCGGGGAAAAGGGCATAGCCCCAAAAGACCTGCACATCAGCAGGCTGATTTATAAAGTGAGGTTGATAGGCGAGTACGATCGACATGAGCCAGTTCGAGTCTTTAAATGTGACCAGTCCGCCAGTCCCCGGTTGATTGCCGCTAAATTCGATCATCTTGTCGAAGAATGCAGGGTTCTTAAGCGTGACGGTGAAAGATTCGGCAATGCTGCTGTTGAACGCAGAAGGATTTCCAAAATCTGGGTATTCCGCCGCCAGCTTTTCCTACAGAGTCCAACTATCACTGTCTTGTTTGGTCAGCTTCTTGGGCGGACTGGTCATAGAACCCAGGCTTGAGGCATCAGTCATTGAGCCGTTTTGCAGAAACACAAGGTCGCCGTCTTTAACCGCGATTGCTTTACTCTCACCCTTCTGCTGATAGTGAATGCTTGTCACCACAAGCTTGCTCTCTTCGGTGTGGCGATCGAGATCCGTTACCTTGCAATCTAGGATGAAATGAACATCTTGGGCAATGAGCCAACTCTGTAACGGACGCACCAACGAATCGTACTGATTGTAGACAGTTCGCTTCACCCCAGCGAGAGTTTCAATTCGAGAGAATTCGAGCATGAAGCGATGCAAATAGCGCTTGAATTCGACTGCACTGTGCCACGGCTGGAAGGCAAATGTAGTCGCCCACATGTACCAAAATTCAGTCTCGAAGAATTCTGGAGAAAGCCAATCTGTGATACAACTAGCACCCAGCTCATTTTCATCCGCCAGGCTGAGTTTCAGCAATTCCTGACGATCGTGCATGGAAAAGCCCATCGAACTCACAGGGACTTTCGCACGTCGGCGATCAACAAGACGCGCCATAGAATTTGACTTGTGCTGCTCATTAAACTCCATCGTTTCGTCAAAGACCGTTTTGCCGGGCGAACTCAGCGAGGGAATCGACTTGTAAAGATCCCAATTGCATTCGTAGTTGTCGGTCGTTAACATCCGTCCTCCCCGCATCGAATAACCGTCTACGGGGTTCCCGGCTCCATCCAAACTCCCACCCAAGCTGGGCTTTGCTTCTAGGATAAAAATATTATTGCCAGGGAGTCCGCCATCGCGAATCATGAAGGCTGCGG
>JAYVFW010000525.1:0-8028 GCA_043772715.1 Phormidesmis sp.
AAAATAGCGCGATCCTGGAACTGTAAGCCCTGAAAGCCTTGTGAAGCCGTTCAAAAAATTGTCCTGACTATTGATGAATAAAGATTATGTTTAAATCCAATCACAAATAGCTGTGAGGATCAAGATCGCATCATTCGTGATTAATTTAGTGAATAATTACCAGAAAATGCTGAGAAACATAGGATTTTATGAAACAACTTGAGGACTAAATTTAGGCGCTGCTGAACTCAATTGTGAATTGGTGGGTGGCGACCTTTCTTTGGATGTTCCCCAAGTCCCCCACAGGTAAGGAACCTTAGAAGTCCGGGAGTCCCCCAGAATGGGAGGTCGGGGAGCGAATTCATACCATCATTCAGCAACGCCCAAATCTACTAGTTAGGAGGGGAAGTGAAAGAAGCACCAGCTACCTTGTATAGCCAAGCTTGGAGAAGCTTGTTCAATAGTCTTATCAGAAAGACTTGTTGTGTCAGCACGTTGCGACTTTGAATCTTCCAAAATCTTATCCGCCAAATCATCTAAACTGTTCACACCTGCTTTTTGCAAATGTTGAAGAACTTCGGCTTTGCTTATTGCCATGTGAGGTATAACTCGTTTTAAGTTTTGACAGGTAGAGGTTATCATACAAAGTGGCAAGTAATGCTTAAGAAAGTGGAACCACAACAAAGATCCTTCTTTCGGTAGATAGGTGTAAATGTCGGCGAAAGCATCATCAATTGTTAATTTGAAGGATTTAAATACTGTGTCGAATGGCACGGCAGGGCAAATCAAGTCACAGAAGTCATTCACCAGGGACTGCGCGATCGCTTCATATTTGAGAAGCGTGGCTGCATCTGCGTCAAGGGTCAAGGCGAAATGCTCACCTACTGGCTGTGCGCTCGGCTGCGTTGATTTCAGCCCATTGATTGCCCAGCCGTAACCAACCTTCTGTAGAGCGTGTCTCGCTGCTGATGCGGACGATCGATCTCTGCGATCGCGTGTTGTAATGTCTCCACTTCCATACACGTCCCACCCAAAGCGCCTGCCATCGTCGTAATGTGTTCTTCCATCAAAGTGCCACCGATATCGTTGCAGCCCCATTGCAGCGCTTCTATGGCTCCTGCTAGACCCAGCTTGACCCAGCTTGGCTGATGGTTTGGAATCCAGTTGCCTAGAAAAATGCGGGCGACTGCCATCAGCAGGAGGGCATCAGAAAGCACGGGCTGATCGCGTCCGACTCGACGACGTAAAGGTTTTGGCGCTTCTTGCCCGACGAATGGCAGCAGAATAAATTCGGTAATGCCTGTGTAGCCGTGAGCTTTGGCAGATTTTTGCAGCGATCGCAGCAGTTCTAGGTGTCGCATCTGCTGCTCTGGCGTTTCGATATGTCCTGAGAGCATGGTGCTAGTAGTAGGAATGCCTTGCTGGTGGGTAGTTTTGACGATTTCTAGCCAGGTTTCTGAGTTGATCTTTTCGGGGCAAAGAATTCGCCGCACTGCATCGTCTAACACTTCAGCCGCCGTTCCGGGCATCGACTCGACTCCGTGTTCTCGCAGCGCAACAATCACCTCCGCAAACGTCAAGCCATCTTTTCGGGCGATAAACTCGACTTCTTGCGGCGAAAATGCGTGTAGATGCAGATCAGGAAACTCAGATTTAATCGTTTCAACCACCTTTAAGTAATAAGGCAGCGATGCCCCGTTGATCTGAGCCTCTGGGTTTAAGCCACCCTGCATACAAATCTCGGTTGCTCCGCGATCGACCGCATCGGTGGTTTTTTCTAAAATTTGTGCTCGATCGAGCCAATAAGCGCCTTCATCTCCACTGTCTCGCCGAAAGGCACAAAAGCTACAGTGCTGCTCGCAAATGTTGGTGAAGTTAATATTGCGATTGATTACGTAAGTGACCGTTTCACCAGCTTGTCGTTGACGAAGTTGATCGGCAGTGTCACGGATTTGTTCGATCGTCCCCCGGTCAGTCTGCTTCAGCAGCACTACTCCTGCTTCGGGCGACAGGTCATCGCCTGCGATCGCCCGTTCTAAAATCTCTGTCACGTTCATGTTTGCCCTTTATCGTTCACCTGGCGCTCCCAACATTCGCAGCACCCGATTGACATCGTTTAGGTCGCCGACAATTCGTCGCACTGGGCGCGGATAAACCTTAACCAGTGTTGGGGTTGCCGAAACCTGATCGATTTCTGCCTGTTCTGGGTGGGTAAAAATGTCGATTACCTTCAGTGTATAGGGGTGACTGAGCGACTCTTCTAAGAGTTGATGCAAGTTTTCTAAAATTCGCTGAGTTGCTGCACTATAGCCCGACACAAACAGCCGCAGCACATAGCCTTGGGTATAATTTTGAGGAAATGCGATCGCAGGACGATGAGCAGGTTCGGGTCGCTCGATCGGGCTATCAACGCAAATCACCAGATCGTGGCTCTCCCAAAGCGGGGGAAACTGTCGTCGATAGGTGGCTAACAGCGCTGGCTCACAGACTCCTTCTGGCAAGGGTGCCATCTGCCAGTTGATGTGCTGAGTCTCAAACACCGCATCCAATAGCGCCCGATAGCGAAAGACGAGCGGATAGGCTTCGGCAAAAGTTCTGACCTGTCGAGTGGCAGAATCAAGCCAGCGATCGAGCGTCGCCGTATAGCAAGGCACTAAAAAATGGGGCGGTTCGGGTAGCTCTAAAACTTCCTGTAATGTCGCGCACAGGTTTAAGTGCCACCGTCCTTGTTTGCCGGGGTCGATGCAATAGACCAAATCTCCACCGGGCGTAAACAGAGCGATGCCTTTAAAGACCGACGGAACGGAACGCCTGGGATAGGAATTCAAGGGCTACCAGCAAAAATAAAAGTCATTTGAAGCGATCGTTGCCAACCTCACGAGAATATTCTCTTACATTCGCTGGACAATCTGCGATCAAGAGCCATTAGACCTCCTGCATGAATAAAATTCTCGACGTAAACCACCCTGCGATCTCGCCCCCTAGCCCCCAATTCTGGGGGAACTGGAGTTCAAAGTCCCCCAAAATTGGGGGATTTAGGGGGCGTTCCCAGATTCGTGCAGGAGGTCTATTTAAGAATTGGCTTACCAAAGAATCAACTGTGCTGCCTGGTTAAAAAACTGTCGCAGCAACCCCTGGGTCACGAGTATTGTAGTCAGCAACGTGGCAAACGCCAACATAAACAAAATCAACATCTGAAACGCCGCCGCCTGGATCGGATCTGCCCCACCCAGCAGTTGACCTGTGATAATTCCGGGAAGCGTCACCAGCCCCACCACCATCATCGAATTGATAGTCGGAATTAACCCCGCTTTGATGGCATCTCGGCGATATTGCGCCACCGCTTGTTGAGGAGTCGCCCCTAAACTGAGATGCGTCTCGATTTCGAGTTGACTAGAGTTAAGCGTGCTGACCAAGCGATCGCCCGCGATCGCCGCCCCATTCATCGCGTTGCCCAACACAATGCCCGCTAGGGGAATCACCGTCTGCGGATCATACCAAGGCTGTGGTTGCACAATCAGCAGACTGGTGTAGGTCAACGTCAGAGCAGTGCTAACTAAAATCGAGCCAGCAATCAACGGCAGCAAGCGAGGAATCTTTTGACTGATGCGATTGCGAGCTACGATCGCAGCGACGACCAGCATTCCCCCTAACACCGCCAACACCGCCCAGGGGCTTTTGAAAGCAAACACGACTCCCAAAAAATAGCCGACCACGGTTAGTTGGGCGATCGTGCGCCCTGTCGCGAGTGCCAATCTGCCTTCTAGACCGAGTTTTTGCCAAGACGAAAGCGCGATCGCTGCCAAAATCAGCCCCAGCGCCCAAGGGAGTCGAATCAGTAAATCCATGCCGTATCAGTTCTCTTCTCAACCTCCCGATCTTGCCAGATAGTGGATTTGTTGAAACAATTGAAAGGTTTAATAGTCTAACGCCTAAGAAAACCGTTTCTGAAAGCGGCATTAGCAATTATGGCGCGTGGTGCAATTGAGTGAATATCATCCCCCCTTTTGACCTGTCGGAACAGTACAAAATCATCGGTGAAGAGATTAACCAGGCGGTTTTAGACGTGCTTGCTTCTGGGCGCTATATTGGTGGCGCGATCGTCGAAACGTTTGAGAAACAGCTTGCTGATTATGTGGGGGTTTCTGAATGCGTGTCGTGCAACTCTGGCACCGATGCGCTTTATCTGGCACTCCGCGCCTTAAAGATTGGAGCCGGAGACGAGGTGATCACGACCCCTTTCACGTTTGTTGCCACAGGTGAAACTATCAGCGCAGTCGGAGCTACGCCAATTTTTGTCGATATCGATCCGCAGACGTTTAACTTAGATCTAAGTCAAATCGAAGCGGCGATTACCCCTCGCACAAAAGCGATTATTCCCGTCCACTTATTTGGGCAGCCCGTGGATATGACGCGATTGATGGCGATCGCCAACGCTCATCACCTAGCCGTGATCGAAGATTGCGCTCAGGCAACGGGTGCAGAATGGGCAGGTCAAAAAGTCGGCAGCTTTGGGCAGATTGGCTGTTTTAGCTTCTACCCGACCAAAAATTTAGGCGCTTGTGGCGACGGCGGCGCAATCACGACGAATGATCCGAAAATCGCCGCCACGTTGCGAATGCTGCGCGACCACGGGCGACGAAGCGGCTATTATCACGAAGAATTTGGAGTCAACAGCCGCCTTGACGCAATTCAGGCAGCCATTTTGCAGATCAAACTGCGCTATCTCGATGGCTGGAATGATCAGCGGCGAGTCGTTGCTGATCGCTATCATCAACTCCTTCAGCCCATCTCTAAAGTGGTAACACCGCAAGCGTCTGCTAGCGGTCGCCCCGTCTGGAATCAATATACTGTCAGAGTGGTGGATGATTCTAACCAACCTGAAGGCGGAGAATTATTGCGCGATCGGGTTCGCACTCAACTTCAGGCAAAGGGGGTCAACTCAATGGTTTATTATCCGTTGCCACTGCATCTGCAACCGATTTATGAGTCACTGGGCTATCTGCCAGGACGGTTGCCTGTGTGTGATCGGGCTGCCCATGAGGTGCTGTCTCTGCCCATGTTTCCCGAACTGGCGATCGAGCAGCAAGACCAGGTTGTTTACAGTTTGAAAGATTGCTTAACGTGAACGATCGTTTGTCAAGGTCGGGAATTAAACAAGGTTGGTTACAAAATTTTGTAGTTTTCCATACTAGAATTGAACGAAAGGTAACTATTAATAATCATTAGTTAGTAGCAGTTCTTTTTAGTCCTGATAGGCACAGCAGAACGTGGGTCGAAGTCCCCTAAGTCAACTTAGACGCTATGACGCGGGCACGATCGCCCGATATTATCGCTACCGTCCGTGGAGGGCTATCTGGCGTGCCCTCAGAGTTACTGGGCTTTTTGTTGGGTTCATTCTCGGTCTCAAGTGGGATGAATGGCAAGAGCAGGAGGAGCAAAACAAATATCGTCGTGCTTCTCAGCTACGGCAGATTCTCACCAATTTAGGTCCGACGTTTATTAAGGTTGGTCAGGCGCTCTCCACCCGTCCCGATCTGGTGCGTCAAGACTTTCTCGACGAGTTGGTGAAGCTGCAAGACCAGTTGCCGCCGTTTTCTAACGAGCTGGCTCTGCACATTATTGAAACGCAGCTTAAAAAGACGATCGGTGATATTTTTAGCGAAATTTCTCCCGACCCTGTTGCCGCCGCAAGTTTGGGGCAGGTCTATCGCGCGATTCTCTATAGCGGTGAAGAGGTTGCGGTTAAGGTGCAGCGCCCCAATCTCCGCCCGATTTTGACCCTCGATCTCTATCTGATGCGCTGGGCAGCAAGCTGGCTATCACCCTGGCTCCCGCTCAATTTGGGGCATGATCTGACGCTGATTGTCGATGAGTTTGGCACCAAACTGTTTGAAGAAATCGACTATATCAATGAAGGGCGCAACGCTGAAAAATTTGCCGATAACTTCCGCAGCGACCCCACCGTTAAGGTGCCGTCGATCGTGTGGCGCTACACCACCCAGACCGTTCTCGTGTTGGAATGGATCAATGGCTTTAAGCTGACCGACACCGATCGCATCAAACAAGCAGGTCTGGACACCGATGCCCTGATTCGGATTGGGGTGACTTCTGGCTTGCGGCAATTGCTCGAACACGGGTTTTTTCACGCCGATCCGCACCCTGGTAATTTGTTTGCCGTCGCACCGCCACCTTCGACAAACGGCAATCACCCAGTAACAGCGCAGATGGCTTACATCGACTTTGGCATGATGGATCAGCTAGAGGAAAGCGGTAAAGAAACGCTCGTCGATGCTGTCGTTCATCTGATCAATAAAGATTACGTCGAGCTTGCCAAGGATTTTGTAAAACTGGGATTTCTGACACCTGATGTTGATATTTATCCGATCGTTCCGGCGTTAGAGTCGGTGCTGGGCAACATCATGGGCGAAAGTGTTCGAGACTTTAACTTCAAGACGATCACCGATCAGTTCTCGAAGCTGATGTATGACTATCCGTTCCGAATTCCAGCAAAATTTGCGCTGATCATTCGATCGCTGGTGACTCAAGAAGGGTTAGCGCTCACCCTCAATCCCAGTTTTAGAATCGTCGAGGTTGCCTATCCTTATATCGCTCGTCGTCTGTTAACGGGCGAATCGGCTCAACTGCGGCGCAGATTGCTCGAAGTGTTATTTAAAAACGGCAAGTTTCAATGGCAGCGACTAGAGAATCTGATCGCGATCGCGCAGTCTGATGACGGGTTTGATCTGCTGCCAACTGCTCAACTAGGTCTGCAATATATTCTTTCTGGTGAAGGTCAGTTTTTGCGGCAGCAATTGCTGCTGGCGCTCACCGAAGACGATCGCCTGCACACCGAAGAAGTCCGGCGCTTGTGGGATCTGATCAAAGATGACCTCAAGCCCGATCGACTCCTCAGTGCCGCAGTCGGTGCGATCGCAGAGTTTTCTGCCGCCCGCACTGCTGCCATTATTCCCTCGGTTGCTGCTTTGACTGATCCAACCGCAAACGGTAGGATGAAGAAGTTTTAAGCAGCGAATTGCCAACTCCATTACCTTCTTAACTAACCGTGTATAGCTTTCCCGAACCTCCTTACCTGCTTCTCATTGTCGGACTGCTGGCAAGTCTCGCCTCTGGCACTGCCTTTGATGCCGTTCTCAAACAATCGGTGCGCGAGTGGTCAAAAAACCGATCGACCTATACGTTAGCCAATGTGCGAGGAACGCAGCTTTTAGTCCCATTTTTAGGCATTGCGGGCGGCTGTTGCTTCTTTCTGTCTGCTGGCATGGAGATTTTTGGACTTCCGACGTTTCTGGCTTATGGAATCGCGGTGCCTTTGACGATCGGAATCACCTGGCTAGTCTGGTGGCAATTAGGCAAAATTTTGGCAGAGCTTGAGCAAGGTGGCTCTCAAGCCTTGGATCTAGATTCGCCCGGTTGATAAGAACAAGTTGATGAGGGGCTTAGAGCGTGTTTTAAGCCCTTTGAGCGATGGCTTTCTAGCGATTTCCAAGCTTTTCAAGCTGCTGTGCTGCTTTTTCTGCCCAGGGCAGATTTTTTTGTGCCGTGAAGAGGTTTTTTGCGTAGTTCAAAGTCTGTTGAGCATCGCTGATCTTGTTTTGACGGATAAAGACCAAGCCTGCCCCATAGTAGGCATTAGCGTAGTTAGAGTTCGCTTGGCTAGACTTGCGAAACGCTGTCAGAGCGCCCCCTAAGTCGCCTTGACTAAATAGAATTGAACCTAAGCTGTAATGAGCTTCTGCATAGTTAGGGTTACGCTGCACCGCTTGCCGAAACGCCGCGATCGCCTCACTCGATTTTTGCTGTCTCTGATACACCAATCCCAAATGATAGAGTGGCTCTGGTGCGCTGGGCGTGAACTGAGCTGCCTCTCGAAAAGCACCAACCGCCCCCGGCAAGTCGCCTTGAAGCTCTAGCACCAGCCCCAAATTGTAGTGAGCGAGTCCGAGTTTGGGGTCGAGTTCGAGCGATCGCTGCAAATAATCTCGCGCCTGATTGAGGTTGTTGCCTTCAATCAACGCGGCTCCAAGG
>JAYVFW010000526.1:0-2827 GCA_043772715.1 Phormidesmis sp.
CCGGGACCACCTTTGGGGCCTTCGTAGCGAATCACCAGCACATCGCCAGCGCTGACTTGCTTCGCGAGAATTGCACCTAGACACGCTTCTTCAGATTCAAAGACTCGTGCAGACCCGGTGATTTGCGCTTTCTTGATGCCCGTAATTTTGGCGACAGATCCCTCAGTGGCAAGGTTACCTCTCAGGATCGCCAAGTGTCCCTGAGCGTACATGGGATTGTTCCACGGACGAATCACATCCTGATCAGAGCGTGGCTGATCGGGAATGTCTTTTAGCAATTCTGCAACGGTTTGCCCGGTGATTGTGAGTGCGTCTCCGTGGATCAAATCGTGCGCCAACAGCATTTTCATCACTTGAGGAATGCCGCCTGCTTTGTGCAAATCGGTTGCTACATAGCGACCAGAGGGTTTGAGATCACACAAAACCGGGACGCGGGCACGAATCGTTTCAAAGTCATCGATCGTCAACTCAACCCCAGCCGTGTGCGCGATCGCCAAAAAGTGCAGTACTGCATTCGTCGAACCGCCCACCGCCATGATCACGGCGATCGCGTTCTCGATCGATTTACGAGTAATGATGTCACGGGGCAAAATCTGATTGCGAATCGCTTCGACTAAGACTGCCGCCGACTTCTCAGCGCTGTCTGCTTTCTCAGCATCCTCAGCCGCCATCGTTGAGGAATACATTAAGCTCATGCCCATCGCCTCGCTCGCCGACGACATTGTATTTGCCGTATACATTCCCCCACAAGAACCCGCACCCGGACAGGCGTTGCGCTCAACGGCTAAGAGTTGATCTTCGCTAATCTTTCCGGCGCTATATTCGCCCACCGCTTCAAATGAGCTAATCACGGTGAGATCTTTGCCGTCCAAATGTCCGGGTTTAATCGTGCCGCCATAGACAAAGATTGCCGGAATATTGATCCGAGCCATTGCAATCAAGGCTCCAGGAATATTCTTATCGCAGCCGCCGATCGCGATTACGCCATCCATGCTTTGACCCATGCAGGCAGTTTCGATCGAGTCAGCAATCACCTCTCGCGACACCAAGGAATATTTCATGCCCTCAGTTCCCATTGAGATCCCGTCACTGATCGTGATCGTGCCAAACATTTGCGGCATCGCGCCTGCTGCCCGAATCCCAGCTTCGGCGCGTTTTGCAAGCGGGTCGATGCCCATATTGCAGGGCGTAATCGTGCTGTAACCGTTGGCAACTCCGACGATCGGTTTAGTGAAATCATTGTCTCCAAACCCAACGGCGCGAAGCATGGCGCGGTTTGGCGATCGCTGGATACCTTGGGTAGTGGCTTGGCTTCTAAGATTGTCTGGCATTCTCTGTTCTCAATGACGAATCGGCTAGGTTATTGTCAATCTAGAGTGATATTTTAGAACGTCACAGAAGGCAATGGAGAAAGTATTTCAGGAATGTCACTTGTCGGGGACGATCGCGTTAACCAATTCGCAAAATCCCGCTCCTTCTGATGCAGCCGTGACGTAAGTGGGTTGGTGTAAAAGTCGATCGGCATAATTTAAACTATTTGCAACCCCAACAGACTGCGGAAATAGACTCGCATCAAACAGACTCTCATCGTTCGGACTGTCGCCTACCGTAAGAATTTGCTCAGACGAATAGTGAGGAAAATAATCGGTTAGGACTTTCAACAACCCGGCTGCTTTATTTTGTTGAATAGGTTTAATGTGGCACTGCACCGTGCTGTAAGTAAAACTCCAGCCCCAGGATTTGCAAAGTTGGGCGATCGTATCCAACGATTCTAAGCTCAATCCTTCAACATCAAACGTCCAATCAGTCAACCGAAACCGATTATCGCTCGATTCTCGAATTTGAGGAAACTGAATCTTTAAACGTTCAAACGAGTCGGCTAACTTGTGCCGATGTTGAGTGAGATCAGCGATCGGAGTCAGCAAAATTTCTGACTCACCCAGGTAAAACAAACCGCCATTTTCGGCGATCGCGCCCACCACAGGCAAGTAGTGCGCCAAACCATTTACCCAACCCGCCGATCGTCCCGTTGTGATCACAATTTGAATGCCGCTTGTGGTCAGAGTTTCAAAGGCTTTTAGGAGATTAGGCGTAAATTTTTCAGCGATCGTTAGCGTCCCGTCCATGTCGGTTGCCACCAATCGGATATCGTGCAAAGTGTCAGCTTGAGCGATCGGGATAAAAGACATAAGTTAGGGTGAAAGTGGAAGGAGCAACTATCACGATGAATATGAAAATTCGTTCTGCAAATCAATCTGATATTCCTGGCATTCTACCGATGATCGCCAAAGTTTGCGCTTTACATCAGACGTGGGACTCCGCTAAATATGGATTTTTGCCCCAGCCCGAACGATCGTATGAAAAGTGGTTAAGCAATCTATTAAACAATCCTCAAGATCTGTGTTTAGTCGCCGAAGAATCAAACCAGCTTGTCGCATTTTTGATCGCCACCGTAGAGCGAGAAATTCCGATTTACACGCTAGAAAACTATGCCTTTGTGCATGATCTTTGGGTCGAGCCAGAGTTTCGCCATGCTGGAATTGCTCGACAGATTGTAGAGAGAACGATTACCCCTTTGGGGAACTGCAAAGCAACTGCCCACTTCACCCAACTGGGCATTCCTCAAATTCGCCTCGACACTGCAATGGCAAACGCTGCCGCTCGAAAATTGTTCGAGAACTGCGGGTTTAGAGCGAGTACGATCGAATTACTAATCGAACTCAGGAACGAAGGCTAACTTAGATCTTGCACTCGCACAACCGCCAAGAACTGAAGTTCCTGGCTCATAGCTCAAACCCATTGAAATGGGTTAAAACGGTTGCTCAGT
>JAYVFW010000527.1:0-8005 GCA_043772715.1 Phormidesmis sp.
AGCATCAATCCTAGAAACATTGGGGAAAATTGGCAAATGGGAAGGGGATGATTTAGAGGAATGTTTAGAGCTGGTACACACCACTCGCAGCAGGTTTTAAGCCTCAAACCCTGATTCAACCGTGGACGGGATCTTATTATCAAAGTCAGAGGCAAAGCTAACTTTGATAAAATTGCTCGATCCTGGAACTGCAAGCCCTGAAAGCCTTGTGGAACCGTTCAAAAAAATGTCCGGACTATTGACCAAGTAACAAGGTTTCAATGGTTCGTAAATTGTTGGGATTGAGTTAAATTCAACCCCTCCCTAAATCGCTCAGGATTCAGCGTGGTGTATTTCACTGTATGCTGAATGCTCTTTTACCCCTTAGTGTATGGATTTTCACTTTGGTCAGGGAATAGTGGGGGATTTTCTACAGCTCTTTGCCAATGATTAATTTTGAAGACGCGAAGCAGATTGCTGTGGAGTACATTGACTCTAATCGCTTTTTTGTGGAGCAAGCCGTCATTGAAAAAGCTTATGGTTGATCTAAGTACAGGACAAAAACTTCAGAACCTCCAAGAAATCATTCATTTTCTGCTCTAAGTTAAGAACAATGTTGCGGAGATGATCAAAGCCATAGCGAAAAATACTCTTGGCTCTACGTCCATGTTTTTCGACTCTGAGAGGTTTGAGTTGCTGTAACCATTGTCCGGTGAGGATCACCCAACACAAGGCTAACGAGAGCAGTGCCAGCAGCTTACTCAAACGCTTTGAATCCGTGAGATGGGTTGATTCCAAACAAAACCCACGAGTTTTGAAGATGCCGAACAGCGTTTCAATGCCCCATCTTTTGGCGTAATCAGAGATGGCTGACTTGGGTGCGCTTTGAGTTGCAACGACCAGCAGGGAGCCATCCTCTAATCGCAAAGCGGCAATGTACAGCCAATGTCCCCAGAGGCGGCGTTTGTGGCGCAGAATTTTGGTTTGCCCAATCTGTAAATCTGCAAATACAATCCCGACTTTGAGACTCACCCGACCCTGATTGAGGTTGTGATTCTCTCGAATGCGAATCCGGAATGGGGTCCGGGGGTGACTCAGCAGATAGCCAAACCAGTCTTTGCCCACAAACTCTCGATCTGCTGTGAGGCAGGCAACTTTTCGTTCCCCGAACCGCTCTACAAATTGGTTGAACAACTTCATTCGTTCGCTACTGTTAGAGTTGCCTCGTTTGTCGAGTAAACACCAAACCAGCGGAAAGGCGACTCCCTCATGGACGACTCCCAGCATTAAGATGTTGAAGACACAATTGCCAAACTGCCGCTCGGTACGGTCAATCGAGAGCACCCACGGCTCAGGAATGGTCATCATTGCCACCACCGCTTGAGCAATCTCTGCATAATCCAACTCATAGTGACGGAAAAACCGCTGAAGGCGTTTGTAGTGAGCATCGGTTTGAGCCTTGCCGATGAAGGCGGTTGCCAGTTCACTAAAGTTGACCGTTTTTACCCGCAATAGGGCAATTAGGCGTTTCCGTAGCTTTGTTAAACTAAGCTACGGAAACGCCGGTGCGAGCGATCGTAGCTGAGACTGAGAACTTCACCTTCGACACGCTCTACCAGTCCACCACGCCAAAAACTGAATCTCTGCCAGCCGCTACAGATTTGGGTCCGACTATCGCCACAAGTTCCCCGATCGGAACTGCTACAAAGTTTGGAGCCGTCGAGGTGCCAGCTTCCCCGGCTGCTCAAACATCAGCACAAAGTGCGAAACCTTTTGATGTGACCTATGACTTAGGTACCCATCCCCAAAGCGCTTTAATTGCCAGCGTTCCCGGCGCTGGCAAGGGCATGATTGCTTCCAACGCCATTCGGCACATGAAAGCCAAACGCCCCGAACTAACCGTGATGGTCATCGACCCGAAAGTGGATCAAAAAGAATCGGGTTACTGGGCAGGAGTAGCGAACGTAGTTGAACGGCTTGCCTTTGCTGAGAATGACCCAGACGACTGTGCGACGTGGTTACTCCTCAAGATTCAACAGTATCAATCCTTGCCCACACCCAAACTCTTAGTGCTGGATGAAGGCGCGGTGGTTGTTCAGTTCCTCAAACTTGCCCACAAAGATCTCAAGGCAATGGGCAGACTGAAAGCGTTCATTGCTCACATTTCCAGCATGGGTGACAGCGCTGAATCTTGGCTCTGGTTCATCACTCAAATGGTGAACGTCGATGACTTGGGCATCAGTGGAGGCTTCCGCTCCATCTTCAGAGCGATCGCGGTCGTCGCGCCCAAAAACATCAATGCGGTGAATGCGTTTCTGGCAACTACATTTGTTCCGATGCCATCGGGAGGGATGGAAGAAATTATGAGCCTGATGAAGCAATCACCTGTTAACCGCGCCTTCTACGATGGCAAATCTAACCAGTGGTATCTGATGCCAGAGCTAGAGAATCATAGCGGGTACGATCGTGACTCTCGCACTTATCTAAAAGGGGAATTGCCGCAGACTAAAAAGCAAGACACTAACCCCCGCGCCTCTCTTGAAAAGCTCTTTCAGGAAACTCAAAGCTTACCTATTACTGGTGAGCAATCGAATGAGGAAACTGACTTCGACAGGTTAATGAAATGGTTTGAATCACATCCCACATTGACCCCTACCATTGCTGAGTTAAAGTCGGTTCACAAATTCAAACCGAAAGGCGATATCGACTTAGAAGATTTACTGGATGCTGCTAGACAAATGCAAATCCTAAGCTGCCAGTCTAACGGAAAAGCTAACAGATACCACTGGGTAGGCGAACACAGCCTAGACAACCTAGAAACCTAGAATGCTCAGAAAAGATGCCCTAGAATGCCTAGAATCATCGTTCTAGGCTTCTATCTAGGTTTCTAGGTTCTATCTAGGTTCCAGATTCTAGGGTGTCTAGGTTGTTATTGAAAAATCAGACCACTCTACAAACATTCATTCAAACTATTAATTAGATGCCTAAAACTAAGCCACCATAAGACGATCAACTGTCGATTGACGAACTGCTACCAGATGCACCCACCAGTCAGCGCAAGCCAGTTGAGAAAGCACTTAAGAAACAAGCGTTTTATCGAGTGAGAAAACCTTGAACCGTCAAAATGAAACAACTCTAACCACTGACGGTTGGAGTTGTTTTTACATCTGTAAGTGTACAGTGCCAAATTAAATGACATCGAGACAAATTCGTGTCGTGCAGTAAACTCGTTCTGCTACAGGGTGACAGAACAAGTTTGCTGAGTGACAAAATTATCAGGTCATCAGAATTGGCAAGCGGCTTTCAAGTAGGAAAGCCACCTGGGTGGGCTATGCACAAAACCCATCCAAGCTGTTGGAAAACATCATCAATCAAGTCATCCAAAAATAATAGGAAATGATTGAACGTTAAATTCACTTTTTTCCTAATTTTCGTCTTCTGACAAGCAACGAGCCCCCAAACAAGGTAAGTGATTAACAGTCTGTAGAATAGAGAATAATTCATCAAAAATCTCTCATTACTTAATTGAAAAAAGGCATGACAAGCTGAGAGGAACATAGTGCTACTTCCTTGTGACGAGAAAATGAGTGGTTTAACGAGGGTGCTCTGCGTCTTTCTAGAACGCTCTAATCCAGAGATCGTTATCTTCTAACGTCTTCGATGTCTTATCCGCTAGTTCTAGAAAGGCTTCAATTGAGTTGAGAGGAATAAAGCGCTAAAGACTTAACCGAGCTTCAAGCTGCCCGTCTCTAACATCTGCCTAGCTGGGCTAACCGGTGTCGATACGGCTTATATATAGCAATGCTTGTAGAAATGAAGGGACGTGAGTGAGACCGTTAGCAATGCCTGAAAAGGTAGTCTCTCAAAATGAATTGAGGGAGGACTTGAGGTGCTTTGTGCTATTTGCAGAATGTTCATCGGTTTAGTAGGGAGAGGGTAAAGCATGGAGAATACAAGAAGAACTATTAGGGGAGATAACTCATGGCAAGCCTTACTCACCTTTCTCTAAAGCAAGCGACGAAAATGATTTGCACAAGAGTACTGAGTCGTATCAGCAAGCATTCTTACAGCCTTGCTAAGAATGCTTGCCTAAGCCACTAAAGCTTGGATTGACGTTTCAAGATTCCTTTAATCAGCGTTGTACTTCTTTTAAGCTCAGAAAATAACTTTTGCAGTCTTCTCTTATCTCTTTTTAAGTATTCATCCTGCCAGAAAGTACTGGTGATTCTTTATCAGGTAGATAGTCTCTTTGACGAATTAAGATTTCTTAATCCACAATTCAGCAATTAAATAAGTTTGCTGCTCTTAAGTGACCAATCTAAAGTGATTAATTCTAGCTTTTGCACTCATCTAAAGCCTTATAAAACAATTGTTGGCTGTAATCAAACTAGCTGGTAGAAACCTGAAGCTACCGCCTACAAAATCTCAGCACTCTTCAATGGCACAACCAACGATCTGAGTTGTCCTAAAAGAATTGTTCGGAGTCAAGCACGGAAGACACACTTAAGCCTAAAAGTTGCTCTCTAATTGACTTGCAATAGTTGCGGTTCAATCAAAGCAAGAGACCCCTTGACGAATAATGTTTTCCAATATCTTGATTAGGTCCATTCCTCTGCGCGATCAACACAAGTCCATTGAGAAAGCAGCGGTTCCAGCCATTACGGAGAACAAGTGAATCCAGGTTTCAGCTCTTTGTAAGGGAGTGCAACAGTCCCAAACTAGGCTCATCTTGTCGGATGGGCGAAAATCTGTGGCACCCAAACGGATGAATGTTCGGTCTTAAATTCCTCGACATTGGTTTTGCTCGAAAGTTACGGGAACGTCAACCCAGGCTAGATGAGGTTTACAGACTTGACTGTACTGTTCGTTCCCTGGCTCCGAACAACCCACTTATCTTTGTCAGCAATCAATCCAGGTCAAAAGCTATTGCTTGTTAATTTTTCGTTCATCCCATAAGCGAAATAACCGCTATCACCTTGGGAGCATTGTTGCATGGAAATCAAAAAATGGGATGCGAAAATCAAATCTCTTGGCTAACTACATCAAGTGAGTAGGATTACGTAAGAACGTATGTCTAGGTAGTGTTATATTTTTTCATGCTCTTTAATAGACAAGTGAATTAATATTTGCTTTTTACAAAATATCTGAAATTGAATTTATGTTGATTGAGAATTAGCGCTTAATTAATAAAAATATGTCTATCATATAGGTCACATTTTTAATGACTAAATTTCAGACTTAATCAGATTTAAAAACTTTTACATCTCTCTTTACTTGAGAGAGTTTCTAACAGAATGTAGAAGATTTTTACAGTCAATAAAAAGTTAAATTAAACCTAAAATGACTTTCAGGTGGGCATTACAGGCGTTGTTGAGAGTGTAAGAAAAATGAAGAGCAGCTTTACTGCATTGTTTAGATTGCCGTTATTTTGCCAGTATCTAAATATTTATTGTCAGTTCTTGAAAGCCATAAAAATACTTTATTATGTCTTCTTTTAGCGGCTTTTAGAGACAGAGAGCAGTCAAACCTGTCTAATTTACGAGATGTAGTTTGATCGACTAAGCTTATTTGTTGAACCGTTTTGTGGGAACTTTATGAAGTTTCTAGGTCAAAATGGTTAGCCGCCCTAACTTCGTCCGATCTAAAATCTGCTTAATCTGAGGTATTGTCACGACGAAAATTCTGGCTTACAGCGACAAAATACCATTGCCTTGTTCAACAGTGCCCGTTGGATGGCTGCCTTCTATGTCTTCCAGGACAGCGAGGTTGACCCGCAGGGATTAAATTTGAAGGACTACGATAATTCGGGCTGGGTGTCGTAGCTGCAGCGCTTGGGTGGAACTCTAGTAAGCGCTTGGACAGCTCCTTCTTCATGAATGATTTCCTCCTTCACTGGGCTAGACTACTCCGAGCCAGACAAACGCAAAATGTGAGAGGTCATCAGCCTCTTCAGTGAAAAGACTACCTATGACGAACTGGGCATTGGTTCTCTAAACAATGCCTTCGCTGACCTATTTCTCCCTGGCACGAGGACGATTCGCTCGCTACTTTCTCTTCATCGCCTGAATCTACCTGAATTGGGTCAGATGCTAAACATCTGCAAACCGGATTGCTGCCAAACTGCGATCGCCAGAAATTTCCCTCATCAATGCTCTATCCACCTGGGGTAAAACCAAAAGGATTTATCGGCATCTAAGCACGAGCCAGCTTAAAGCGGCTCCCCCGCATGATTCCTATGGCTGGGAAGCCTGGGTATTGACCACTTTTCTGGTTCCCACGACAAGTATCACCGTTTACTGGATATCTACCGCTTTGCCAGTCGCATGCAGCGCAATGATGAGGGTGAATTCGTCGATGACAAGATTATCCACAACTGGCATCAGGGGCTGTCACCCGCTCTGCCCAACTTCTCTTAAAAGATCACCTTTTGTCTGACCACCGTCGAAGCAGAGTCTCTTGTAGAGGGTTACGATCCACGCATTCTTCCTCACGGTTTGTCTAGGCGGCACCAGCGCTGAATCAAACTGGGCTTGAGACGATCGCCATTCGTCCACAGCAAATGAATCTCTGCCAACCGTCTGCAAAACCGTTCAGCAGGCTCACGCCGACTTTCCCCCGATGAGAACCAATGCTCGATCGTGCTGCGCGAGGCTCCCGTGAGGGCGGCTAACTCACTGTAGGAGACTTCCCAAAGTTGGGTGAACACGAGGGGTGGCAAAGGGGGTGGGCAATGCTCGTAGAGCCTAAACAGCTCCCACTGGTGCTGGGATGGACGGGTCACGGGGAATCCTCCAAGCGATCTCCTGCGATTGGGTTGGGAGTGACTAACGCCAAATCGTCCTCAAAGCCCCAATCGGTCATGATGCGGTCGGCAAAGGATGGGCTAATTGGGTCGAGCACGATCTCGTAGTGATAGCCCGTTGCCTGCACACTCCCTTCGGTGCCAAAAGCAATGCCGATGATATGTCCAAAATCCTGACTGGGCACACAGCTCCACTGTACAGTCTGTCCTAGCTGAAATCTTGGTTCTGGGAATGGTTCAGGTGCTTGTTCAGGAAGGGTTACAGGAGGAATTGAGATTGGGGGGTTGCCTGCCATGCTAATTCTCTGAAAAGGGGATCAATCAATAGGATGGTGCTTGGAGAGGCGATCTCCGACCTATCCCTTAAAGGTCAAAGGCTTGCTCTGTATAAATTCAAGTCTGATTTAGGACAGAGTTGAAGGGGGAGATTTCAATTCGTTGTGTGTTCCCTAGCCGTCCCTTCCATACAAATATGTTAGCATAGCTTCCGAAGCTGTAAAATTGCTTCGGAAGCTAAACTATTACTACAGGGGTGCGAGTATGATTACAGCGTCCGAAGCCTTGCAGTTTGAAGAGATGCCCCCCACCAAAAAGGAAAAAGTCACCTTTACATGCACTGCTGAAACGAAGCAGTTGCTTGAAGAATGGGCAGAACGAGAAGGGCGGACAGTGAGCAACCTTGTAGAGAGGGTTGTCTTAGCGGCTTTGGAGGGACAAAGACAGCTCTCTACAGACGAAGGCAAAAGCAAATAGGAGGCAATCTCAGTAACGGTGGAACTCAGAAGCTGACGTTTGAAGACTATCTCGCTCATGACAATTCACGCCAAGCAAAATGGCTGTCCGACGCTCATGTCGGATCGGTATGAAGAACAAGAATAGGTTGAAAGCAGCCGATCCAGTCTTAGTCTCAAGCGCTGCCCCTGACCGATGAGCAAGTTCTAAACGCGAAGAGATAACAGATAAAAAACTACTCAACAATCCTACCCTTGTCCACAGAAGTACGATCGCTTCGCTCTTAGTCGACAAAAATACAGAAATATTTGTTATGGATCGAGCCTTGATCAGAGAAAATGTCCTGATACACTTAGACTCACTTCACCGCAGTGCAGGACACTCTATGATCCACCCAGTTTTCCCACTTGAAGCGAAAGGAGTTAACCCGATGTTCTAGGAACCCTAGAAGCCAAAAACCCCAACTGCTGAAACAGAAAGGGCTTTGAAGGC
>JAYVFW010000528.1:0-7994 GCA_043772715.1 Phormidesmis sp.
CTCTTCTGAAGTCAAAATGATCCGGAGGGGAGCAGGCATAAAGAGGGGTTAATTAGAGGGTCTTCCTATCTTATATTTAATTTCACCCTCCTACTTAGCTACTTGTTAGACACGAACATTATCATTGCGCTATTTGCATCTGAGGAAGTTGTGAGAGGTAGCTTTGCACAAGCAGGTGAAGTGTTTGTTCCAAGCATTGTCGTGGGCGAGTTGTATTACGGTGCGAGGAAATCAGTACGAACCACTGAAAATTTATCGCGAATTGATGAATTAGTAGCTGAGAGTGCCATGATGGTTTGTGATGCAGAAACAGCGCAGCATTACGGAGAGGTCAAAAATAAGCTGCGGCTCAAGGGAAGACCACTCCCGGAAAACGATATTTGGATTGCCGCGCTTGCCCTTCAACATAATTTGACGTTAGTGACACGTGATGCTCATTTCCAAGAAATTGAGAATTTGCGAGTCGTTGCTTGGTAGCTGCAAATAATCGGCTGCTCTCACTTTCGGCAGACATTGGCAAACGAACCGTAACAAATCTATTTTTTGTGTCAGCCAACACGCTATAGTCACGGCAGAGGCGTTTGCCTCGCAGTTTTTTACTGGGCAATCGTCTAGGAGAGAGTAATGGTCAGAAGACAACCCGCCGCTAATTCCCGCAAGACAACTCCCCGCAAACCGCCCCAGACTCCTGTGGTGGAGGCGGAATTGCTGCCCGAAGAAGCGGAGAAAACCGACAAGCCAGATGATCTGGAATTAAAAGATGAGTGGGCGATCGCACCCATTGATGTTGAAGCTTCTGTGATTGCAGAATCTGAGCCAGCCCCTTCGACCCCAGCAGAACCTGAGCTTGAAACCACTGCCATCTCTGCTTTAGAAGCGAATATGCTGGCGCTCAAAGAGTCTTTAGAGCAGTCAAATCAAAAAGAGCAGCTTCTGCAAAAAAGCGTTGAAGATTTGCGATCGCAGCTCGATGAGCAAAAAGCGTTGGTGCAAAAGCTGCAAACCAATCTAGACAAAGCAAATAAAATTCAGTCAGAGCTAGATAAAACTCAAAAAGAAGCGCTGAAATTAGCCGAATCGAATCAAGCGCTGATTGACGAAAATAAAGCACTCAAGCAAGAACAGGAAACGCTGAAAGCAGAACTCGTAACCAAAGCAAAGTCTGCACAGTTAACGGTGCAGCCTAGCCCCGCCCAACCTGCCACTGAGAGTAGACAAGACAGCCTTCGCAGAAACCAGGCCGCGACCCTTGCTCGCCCAGTTTTCCCCAACGATCCAATGCAAAACAGTTTCTCAGATCAAGACATTGGCTGGTTTGATTAGGATCGTGAATTAGATCCTGTCGGTTACTTGCAGGGTTAATGAGCACGGCAGTGCCATGCCCGTACGCAAACTCTGGTCTTAATTTAACGTCAATTCGCTTCGTTCTTCAGCGCTTCAGCCCCCTCAATCCCCCAATTCTGGGGGACTTCAAGCCCAGAATTTAGGTTCAAAGTCCCCCAATTGTGGGGGATTTGGGGGGCAGCCCGGATTTGCAACCGCAGCGAAAAGCTTCATCGAATTCACGTTAATTTAATTCACAATCTTGAGCGAGTGAGCTACAAAATAAGTAGCGACGTGGAACAAAAGAGGGCGAAAATTGTGGTGAGAACGCTAGCGATCGATATTGGTGGAAGTGGGATTAAAACTCTGGTGCTAGATGAATCAGGGCAGCCTCAGACCGAACGTTTTCGCACCGAAACGCCTCAACCCGCAAAGCCCGATCTTGTGATAAATGTAATCGTGACCCTCGCCGAGAAGCAAGGCGAGTTCGATCGTGTGGCGGCAGGGTTTCCGGGTGTGGTGCGGGCAGGAATTACTGAAACGGCAGCCAATCTTGACCCCGATTGGATTGGGTTTGATTTGGCAAAGGCGTTAAGCGATCGCTTAAAAAAGCCTGTCCGCGTGGTAAACGATGCTGATATGCAGGGCATGGGCGCGATTGCAGGGCACGGCGTTGAACTGGTGTTTACGCTGGGCACGGGCTTTGGGTCTGCTCTATTTCTCAATGGCAACCTCGTTCCTAACTTAGAAATGGGACACCACGAGTTTCGCAATAAGGAAACCTATGAGCAGCAATTAGGGCGAGCCGCTTTAGACCGCGTGGGTCAAAAAAAGTGGAACCGACGATTAGGGCAATCGATCGAGTCTCTGAGAAAACTTTTTAACTACGATCGTCTCTATATTGGGGGTGGCAACACCGACAAAATCACGATCGAGTTGCCGTCCAATGTCAAAATTGTTCCCAACGTATCGGGTTTGCTAGGCGGAATTGCGCTCTGGCGAGATTAGTCAAAAGCGATTGCGATCGTGCTTTTCTTCAAAATTAATCAATGGACCTTTGGGCACAATTCGATTGGGGTTAATCTCTGTCATACCCGTGTAATAGCCGCGTTTGGTGTAATCTAAGTTGCAGGTTTCTTGAATGCCTGGATATTGATAAACATCTTTGAGATAGTTCCAGAGATTGGGGTAATCTACAATCCGACGAAGATTGCATTTGAAAAGCCCGTAATACACTGAGTCAAATCGGAACAGGGTCACAAACAAACAAACATCCGCTTCGGTGAGTTGATTACTACAGAGATAGCGCTGTGAACTTAAAACCGATTCCCAGCGATCAAGGTTCTCAAACAGTTCTGTAACCGCTTCCTCATACGCTTCTTGAGTAGCGGCGAACCCTCCTCCATACACGCCAGTGTTAATCGGACTATAAATTGCGTCGATCGTCTCGTCAATCTTTGCCCGCAATTCCGATGGATAAAGATCAAGATCTGACTGAGCGATCGCGCCAAACTCTACGTCAAACATCCGCATGATTTCGCGAGACTCATTATTGACGATCGTGCCTTTCTCTTTGTCCCACAGCACCGGAACAGTAATTCGCCCCGTAAATTTTGGGTCGGCTTTGAGATAGATTTCTTGCAAATAGCGAGCATGATTTACCGAGTCAGGAATTGCGCCCGGTTCTTCAGAAAACGCCCAACCTTTGTCGCTCATAAGGGGAGCGACGATCGACAGCCCTATCACCTCTTGCAATCCCTTCAGATTCCGCATGATCAGCGTCCGATGCGCCCAAGGACACGCCAAACTAATATAGAGGTGATAGCGCCCCGACTCTGCTTTAAAGCCACTTGAACCATCGGCGGTGACGCGATCGCGAAACGTCGTCGGGATTGACTTAAACTTGCCGCTGCGATCGTGTTCCGTCCGTTCAGTCTTCCACTTGCCATCTACCATCATTCCTGCTGCCATTTTGACCTCTAAGAGTTTTGAGTAATTAAGTTACACGTTCTGAATTTTGAGCTTAAGCATCTGTTATTCAAAACTCATCGCTTTTGTCCAAAGATCGTAAATTGCACGGTGTCTGTTATTTGCATTGCCAATGGGCACGGCAGTGCTATGCCCATTGGCAAGTTCTGGTCTTAATTTAATTGCCAATTCAGGAAACTGCGAAGCGATCGCGATCGTGCCCTTCGTCAAAGTTAATCAATGGACCTTTGGGCACAATGCGATTGGGATTAATCTGCGTCTGACTCATGTAATAGTGACGCTTGATATGATCGAGATTGCAGGTTTGTTTAATGGCTGAATGCTGGTATAAATCTTTGAGATAATTCCAGAGATTGGGATAATCAGCAATGCGTTTAAGATTGCATTTGAAGTGACCGTGATAAACCGAATCGAATCGCAATAGCGTTGTAAACAGACAAACATCAGCTTCGGTTAACTGATTGCCACAGAGATAGCGCTGTGAACTCAAAACAGATTCCCAGCGATCGAGGTTTTCAAACAGTTCTGTAACGGCTTTCTCATACGCTTCTTGAGTGGTAGCGAACCCCGATCGATAGACACCGTTATTAATCGGCATATAAATTGCGTCGATCGTCTGATCAATCGTTTCGCGCAAATCTTGAGGATACAAATCACTGTCTGATTTTGCGATCGCGCCAAACTCGACATCAAACATCCGAATAATTTCGCGAGACTCATTATTGACGATCGTCTGTTTTTCTTTATCCCACAACACCGGGACGGTAATTCGCCCAGTGTATTTCGGGTCGGCTTTGAGATAAATCTCTTGCAGATATTCAGCATGGTTTACCGAGTCAGGAATCGCGCCCGGTGCGTCTGAAAATATCCAGCCTTTGTCACTGAGAACGGCATCGACGATCGACAGTCCGATCGCGTCATCTAATCCCTTAAGCTGGCGCATGATTAAAGTTCGGTGCGCCCACGGGCACGCCAGCGAGATATAGAGGTGATAGCGTCCAGCTTCAGCTTTAAAGCCGCTTGATCCGTCAGCGGTGACGCGATCGCGAAAGTGAGTCGGCATTCGATTAAACTGCCCTTTTTCGTCTCGCTCTGTCCAATCGGTTGTCCATTTGCCTTCGACCATCATTCCTAGTGCCATTGTGATCTCCTTGCGAGAATTTTAGGGTTTGAATTTGTGAGTTTTGAGTGTATGCGTTCTTGATATAAAACTCATCACTCAAAACTCATAGTTTTGTTTAACGTCAGTTCGATGAGCTTTTTTGCTTCGTTAAGAGCGGCTTTTGCCCCCTAAATCCCCCAATTCTGGAGGACTTTGAACTCCAGTTCCCCCAGAATTGGGGGTTAGGGGGCGAGATCGCAGGGTGGTTTACGTCGAGAATTTTCTTCAGGCAGGAGGTCTATTGAATGATATCGGTTCTTTGCAAAGGTAAGGAGCACGGCAGTGCCATGCCCGTACGCAGATCTATTGATTTAATTCACGATCTTAAACAAGGTCAAATACTAGGACTTCGGCGGGTTCTTTGCCTGTTAGATTGAGTAAGGTTTCTTGACTAACGGCGGCTGCGTCACCTTGAGCTAAAAGTTGACCGTTGAGCATCACAGAACCGCGTACAACCTGCACCCACACCGAACGAGCGTCCTCAACCGAGAGATTTATCTGCTCACCTTCACCTAACACTGTGGCGTAAAGGTTGAGCTCTTGACGCACTTTAACCGATCCGTCGCGACCGTCTTGAGATGCAATCAGGCACAGCTTTGCGCGCTTTTCTGCATCTGAATAGGCTTTTTGCTCATATCCAGGCTCTAACCCTTGTGTTTCAGGCAAGATCCAGATTTGCAGCAGATGGGTGGCTTCTCGATCGCAGTGATTATATTCGCTGTGACTTACCCCAGTTCCCGCCGTCATGCGCTGCACGTCTCCCGGACGCATCACCGATCGATTGCCCAAGCTGTCTTGATGCTCTAACGCACCTTCTAACACATAGGTAATGATCTCCATATCTCGGTGAGAATGAGTGCCAAACCCGCGCTTTGCCGCAATCTGATCTTCGTTGATCACCCGTAAGCTGCGAAAGCCCATAAACTTGGGGTCGTAATAGTCAGCGAAGGAAAAGGTGTGATAAGAGTCAAGCCAGCCGTAATTGGCGTGTCCGCGATCGTTCGCCTTACGAATCGTAATCATGATTCCCTCTGAGTGAATCTCTGTAGAAAAACTTGTTTGAGTTGAGAATGTTCTAACTCGTACTTTATGAATACAAGATAACATATTGATTGTTTAGATGCAAACAATCTGCGATCGCGGTAAGCTGATACCGATTTCAAAAACAATTGCGATGGATCTGTCAGGTTCACGAATCCATATGACGCTGATCTATCAATATCCGCCTCTCTATCCGGGCATTCTGCTAAAACGCTACAAGCGATTTTTTGCCGATATTGAGTTGGCATCTGGGGAAGTCGTGACAGCTCATTGCCCTAATACCGGACCGATGACCGGACTTTACATTCCCGGTCAGCCAGTGCAGGTGTCTCGCAGTGATAGCCCAACGCGCAAATTACCCTACACCTGGGAAATGATCGAGGTGACTGATAACGGCGCTCCGGTTTGGGTAGGAGTCAACACGGCTTTGCCTAATCGAGTGGTGAAGCTAGCGCTCGAAAAGGGTCTATTCCCAGAATTGGGCACTTATCACAAAATTCGCAGCGAAGTGGCGTATGGTCAAGAGAAAAGCCGCATCGATTTCGTGTTAACAGACGCATTAGACCAACCCATTTACGTCGAAGTCAAAAGCACTACCTGGACTGACCAAACGATCGCGCTATTCCCCGATACGGTCACGACACGAGGACAAAAACACCTGCGAGAACTGATGTCACTGCTGCCCCAGTCAAGAGCCGTGATGCTCTATTTCATTAATCGCGGAGACTGTGACCAGTTTGCACCCGGAGACAGCGCCGACCCGGTTTATGGTCAGCTATTGCGAGAGGCGATCGCCCTCGGTTTAGAGGTGCTGCCTTACCGATTTAATGTCACAACTGCCGGAATTGACTATTTAGGTTTAGCAACCCTCGCCTTCTAAGGCTGTTTTTTGTGAATTTAACGCTTAGATAATAAAGACTTAGTAAAGTCTTCTTGTTTTGCCCACCGCCCTGAGGAAGACTTAAGGGTAGATTTTCGGGCTGAACTAGTGCTTTTGTGCTTAAATGAGCCTTGATCAAACCACCCAAGCCAAAAATAGGATTGGGCTACTCGATCGCTCTGTGCATTCACAGCGATCGATTCACCTCCCCCTGAGCAGTTCCCCATTGAGGATCGAAAGAATGCAGCGAGTCCTGAAATTAATGACCTTACTCAGATCAGCTTCTAAAAGACATCTAATTCTCATAGCAGGGCTGGGCTTTATGACCGCCATTTTGCTGGGATGGAGCCAAGGCAACGCGACTGCTTTAGAACCCGGCTCACCTCAGGTAGCAATGGGTAGCACTTGGCAAGGCGCATCTTTTCCGGTCGAAAACTTCCAGGGCTATACGTCTCCTTTTGGCTATCGTCAATCGCCTGATGGCTCGTCTAGTCAAGAGTTTCACCGAGGATTAGATATGGCAGCCCCTGACGGCAGCTATATTCGCAGTTGGTGGGGGGGCAAAGTCGTTGAGGTCACGGATAATACGGCTTGTGGCACGTCGATCGTCATTCAGTCTGGCGAGTGGGAACACATCTATTGCCACATGAATGGACACGTCGCAACCAACGGAAATGGTAAATATTTGAGCGATCGTAATGGCGGTCTCCAGATTTGGGAAGGTCAGATGATTCCCGCAGGCGCTCGCATCGGTCGCGTAGGCATGACCGGGCGCACTACCGGACCTCACCTACACTGGGGCTTAAAATATTCCAGACAATGGGTTGATCCGGCGATGGTGCTGAGAGCGATGTATGCCGAGCAAACTGGCTCACGGTCAGTGTCAAGTCGCCCTTAACCTAAGATCGTGAGAATAGGGGACTACTTCGGTATGTCCCTATTCTTTTGCGTCAGAGCGACGGCGGCGACACCGTTCTGAGCAATATTTCACCTCATCCCAATTTTTCTCCCACTTTTTGCGCCAGGTGAACGGCAGCCCGCAAACGGGACAGACTTTGGTTGGTAAATCAGATTTAGCGCGATCGCGTCCCATAATTGAAAGAATGTTGAAGCAGGTTGACCTACTTCAATTACAGCGTAAATTAAAGCTCTGGTTAAGAATTTCTCAACTTCCTTTGAAATGACTGAATCTGCCCTCGATCGAGTCCGCATTATTTTAGTAGAGCCAGCCGGGGCACTCAATGTCGGCTCGATCGCCCGGATCATGAAAAATATGGGGCTATCTCACCTCGTTTTAGTAAATCCTCAGTGCGATCCCGGCTCCGCAGAAGCTCGACAAATGGCAGTTCATGCAGACGATGTGTTAGAAGCCGCGCAGATTACAAAGACATTGCCAGACGCGCTGAGAGGGTGTCACCGAGCGATCGCCACGACCGTCAGAACTCGCGCGATCGCCACTGCTCTTGAACATCCCAAAGATGCCCTTCCCTGGCTGTTAGAAAACTTTCAAGCAGACGGGCAAACCGCGCTGATTTTTGGAGCCGAAGAACGAGGACTCAGCAATCAAGAACTCAACTATGCTCAACGGTTTGTTTATAT
>JAYVFW010000529.1:0-7965 GCA_043772715.1 Phormidesmis sp.
ACCCAAAATAACTCCAAATCCTCCTCCTCTAACGCCGCATTTAAATAGGCAACTGCCCGTTCAGAGTCTTGTAGATAACCCATCAACTCTTGCTCATAACTTCTGCTCTTAGGCATTATCTTGACTCCTATAATCAATCCAATACTGTTCCGCTTTCTCAATATCTCGCTGCTGCGTACTCTTATCGCCACCCCACAAAATCACGATCACCTGGCTGCTGACTCGTCCAAAATACACCCGATAACCAGCTCCTGTATCCACGCGAAGCTCAAACATTCCGTCGGAGATCGGCTTGTGATCTCCCAAGTTTCCCCGCTTTGCCCGATCAATCCTCAACAAAATTTTGGCAGACGCTTGCAAATCTCTCAAGGCAGTTAGCCATTCCGAAAACGGCACCCGTCCCGCTTCAGTTTCATAGATTTCGACAGAAAGAGGAACGGCTTCCAAAGCACTCAATCTCTTTATTCACTGAGTTCTACTTTAGCCTGGTCTCTGGGCGATCGGGCTTTACTCCCACGATTTCGTGCCGTGACATCACCCTCCGTTCTTTTTTAGACAACGATCGTCCTCTGAAGCGGAACGATCGTCCTCTGAAGCAGAATGATCGTCCTCTGAAGCAGAACGATCGACTTCTGAAGTCAAACGATCGACCTCTGAAGTCAAATGCTCGACCTCAGAGGTGAAACAACCGACTTCTGAAGTCAAACGATCGCTCTTTGAGCTGCAACGATCGCATTTTGGAGAAGTAAGGGGATTGCGATTAAATAAAATCCCATCTTCATCTCAGTTCTTTTTCACTTCGTTTCAGTCGGCTCGTGCCCCCTAAATCCCCCATTCTGGGGGACTTTGAGAAGAGGATGCTAGGTTTCGATAGCAATAACGACTTGCTGGAGAACACGGCTTAAATCTGACATCACGTCTCGGTTCCGAAAGCGAATGACCCGATATCCTAGATGATTCAGTTTCTCAGTTCGGGCAGCATCATACTCCACTTGCTGGTTATGAACTGCGCCATCGAGTTCAATGACAAATCGATGCTGAGGACAATAGAAATCGACAATAAAAGACTCGATCGGATGCTGAGAGCGAAACTTCAGACCGTTCAGTTGGCGGTTTTTACAGCGTCCCACAACATCTGTTCAGCAGGGGTCAGGTTTTGCCGAAGGTGTCGAGCCGCAGCAATGAGTTCTGGGATTGTTCCACGAATGCGTTGAGAATTCATCAAGCTAATCGCAGACGACTTCTCCAAGCTTGCCCACCTCTACCCAATGGTTATCTTTTTTCAAAGTCCCCCAGAATGGGGGATTTAGGGGGCGAAGGATCTCAGCAATGACCGAGCGAGCAACTTGTGTATACACAGTAGCCCGTAGGAGAGGGGACAAGGGTTAATAACCCAGAGCCAAAACTCCGATCGGGTGACTGCTGAGAACGAACACTCCGATTTGAAGTGCGACGCTTCTATCTTGGTCGGGTTCGCTTCAAAAGCGCCATTGCTTCAGTCGAGTCGGGAACCGGAACGATCGGACTCCATGACCCTGCTTCGGCAAATCCGAGGTGATGCAGAGTGTGAATGGTTTCGGTGATGCAATCGCGACTGCCAATCAAGACAAATCGAATCGATTCGTTCTCACTTTGAGGGGAATCGATCAGCAAAAGTTGACGGATGTTGTGGTTCATTTGGGGTTTCTCCGGTGATGGTGGGGGAAGAAAACCCAAAAACCTAGCCACCCCGCAGATGTAACGATGCAGGATGGCTAGGCGGAATGCTAAAATTCCACACTAAGTCTCCATGCTGGCTGCTTCAGCTTGGGGGAATAGTCATCCAGTGCTGTTGATGCAGCATTGGATGGCGGCTAGATTTCTGGGAAGACGGTTGCCCGATATAACTGTGATGGCAACTTAATTCGTTAGCGTATAGGTATGTTTAGGCTCGTGTCAAGTCATCGTTGCAGTAGAGCGATCGCAGTTTAGAGTGAAGCGATCGCACTTCATCTTTGTAGAGAGCGATCGCGTATCGTAGAGGCAATGTCCGATTCATTTCAGCTATGAAAACCTTGCAAGACTATACGATTGTCATCCGCCCCGAAGATAATGGCACGTTCGTCGCTTATGTGCCTGCAATCTCAGGATGTCACGCTTGGGGATACACATCCGAGGCAGCCAGAACCGAACTCGTGAACGTCTTTGACATGATCCAAGAGGAATATCAAGCAGAAGGGCGACCTCTGCCATCCGATGTTGAATTAGTGATTGCTCATGCCAGCTAAAGCCAGCGAACTTGCTGAAGCTGCACGCAGATTAGGGTTTGAAAAAGCCCGCCAAAAGGGAAGCCATGCCCGCTGGAAGCATCCAGATGGTAGAGCGACGACCATTCCCATTCGTGGAAAGAGTGAAATTGGAGGCTGGTTACTTTATGAAATCCTTGAACAATTGGGAATCACCGAAGCGGAATTTGAGGAACTTCGATAGATCAGGAACCTTGTCCAATATTGCGCGATCCTACCTATTGTGAGATCTCCGCTGCAAGGGATGAGGATATGCATCTGTTTCATTGAAGGGGAATGAGATCTCAACAATCGAGCCTTTTATGACATTTTTTTAATCACCTCGATCGCGCTTTTCCCACTCCCTTCGACTGCTTAGGAAAAGCCTTCAAATTTTTTGTATCAAACTCACAAATTTTTCAGAAGCTTTCTAGTCCCCTCTCCCTGGAGAGAGGGCTAGGGTGAGGGCTGTCTTTCCAAACCTTTCTTAAGTCTCGTAAGCCTCCATCGGTAAGCAAGAACAGACAAGGTTACGATCGCCATAAGCATTGTCAATCCGCCCGGTGGCTGCCCAAAATTTGTGCTCTCGCGTCCAAGGTGTTGGGTAAGCGGCACGTTGGCGAGAATAGGGACGGCTCCACTCATCAGCCGTCAAGTCGGCGGCAGTGTGAGGGGCATTTTTAAGCAGGTTATTGTGACGATCGACTCCACCTGCCTCGATTTCCTGAATCTCCTCGCGAATCGCAATCATGGCATCACAGAAGCGATCGAGTTCTGCTTTCGATTCGCTTTCAGTTGGCTCGACCATCACCGTGCCTGCCACGGGCCAAGACACCGTAGGCGGATGAAACCCATAGTCAATCAACCGTTTGGCGATGTCATCGACTTCAATCTCAGCAGTTTTCTTAAACTGGCGCAGATCGAGAATACACTCGTGGGCAACCAGTCCGTTTTTGCCTTTATAAAGCACGGGATAATGAGTCTCCAGCCGTTTTGCAATGTAGTTGGCACTGAGAATCGCCACTTCAGTTGCTTTGGTCAAGCCAGCACCGCCCATTAAAGCGATATACATCCACGAGATCGGCAGAATGCTAGAACTGCCCCAAGGAGCGGCAGACACGGCTCCGATCGAGCTTGCAGTTTGAGAGTTTGGACTGATCACCGAATGACCGGGTAAGAAAGGCACGAGATGAGCCGCAACGCCGATCGGACCCATTCCCGGACCGCCGCCCCCGTGGGGAATGCAGAAAGTTTTGTGCAAGTTGAGGTGGCAGACATCTGCGCCAAAATCACCGGGGCGGCAGAGTCCGACTTGGGCGTTGAGGTTTGCGCCATCTAGATAGACTTGCCCGCCGTGGTGATGGACGATCGTACAAATCTCCTGAATGCCTTCTTCAAAAACACCGTGCGTGGAGGGATAAGTCACCATCAGCGCCGCTAAGTGGTCTTGATGCTTTTCGGCTTTAGACTTCAGGTCGGCGATGTCGATATTTCCGTCATTGTCACAGGCAACGGGCACGACTTGCATCCCTGCCATCACTGCGCTGGCGGGATTTGTGCCGTGGGCAGATTGAGGAATCAGACAAACATTGCGATGCCCTTGACCTCGCTGTTGGTGATATTGCCGAATCACTAACAGCCCCGTGTATTCGCCTTGAGAGCCTGCGTTTGGCTGGAGCGAGATGCCAGCAAATCCAGTAATTTCTGCCAGCCACGCTTCTAACTGTTGAAACAGAATTTGATAACCCTGAGTCTGCTCAACGGGTGCAAAAGGGTGAATCTGCCCAAACTCAGCCCAAGTCACAGGCACCATTTCAGATGTGCCGTTGAGCTTCATCGTGCATGAGCCGAGCGGGATCATTGCAGTTGTCAGCGATAAGTCTTTAGCCTGGAGACGATACATATATCGCAGCAATTCTGTCTCGGAGTGGTAACGGTTAAAGACCGAGTGAGTCAGGTAGAGAGTGGTGCGAGAGAGGGCAGAAGGAAAGGCAAGCGATGCAGGGCGAAGCAACTCTAGGGCAGAGGCGGAGTCACCCGAGAAGACTTCGAGGAGGTCAAGCAGATCTTGTTTTGAAGTGGTTTCGTCGATCGTCACCCCGATCGCTCCGTCTCCAATTTTGCGGAGGTTGATTTGATGGGCGATCGCGCGGTCTAGGATCTCGGTTTGTCGATCGCCGACTTCAACTCGCAGCGTGTCAAAAAATGGCTCTGACCCAATCGAATAGCCAACTTTTTGCAATCCAGTTGCCAGGGTTGCCGTCATGGTGTGAACTCGTTCTGCAATCAGCTTCAGCCCTTGAGAACCGTGATAAACCGCATACATTCCGGCAATCACTGCTAATAAAACTTGTGCGGTGCAGATATTGCTCGTGGCTTTGTCTCGACGAATGTGCTGTTCGCGAGTTTGCAGCGCCAGCCGCAGTGCAGATTGACCGTTGACATCTTTAGAAACGCCCACCAACCGTCCGGGAATCTGACGTTTGTATGCCTCTTTAGTCGCAAAGTAAGCGGCGTGAGGACCGCCATAGCCGAGAGGAACGCCAAATCGTTGCGTGTTGCCGATCGCGATGTCTGCCCCAAACTCTCCGGGTGGTTTGAGCAGGGTGAGACTGAGCAGATCGGCAGCAACCGTGACCAGAGAATTGGCGGCATGAGCACGATCGACAAATTCCTGATAGTCATAAATTGCGCCATCGGTTGCCGGATATTGCAGCAGCGCCCCAAACACCAAAATCTCAAACTCAAAGGTGCGGTGATCTCCCACGATTACCTCAATGCCTAACGGCAGCGCTCGCGTCCGAATCACGTCGATCGTTTGCGGGTGACACGCTTCTGACACCCAAAAGGCTTTTGCCCCCGTTTTGCACAGTCCATAGCTCATTGACATCGCCTCAGCCGCCGCCGTGCCTTCGTCTAACAACGATGCATTGGCAATTTCTAGCCCCGTCAGGTCGCTTACCATCGTCTGAAAGTTAAGCAGCGCTTCTAATCGACCCTGAGCGATTTCGGGCTGATAGGGGGTGTATTGCGTATACCAACCCGGATTTTCAAGAATGTTGCGCTGAATCACGGGCGGCGTGATGCAGTTGTGGTAGCCCATGCCGATCCACGATCGAAAGATTCGATTTTTCTGAGCGATCGCTTTCAAGTCTGCCAGCAGCGCGTATTCACTGCGGCTAGCACTCAATTGCAAAGGACGCTGAATCCGAATGCCTGCCGGAACTGCCTGGTCAATCAACGCGCTCAAAGAGGACAGCCCTAACGTTTGCAGCATTTGCTGAACATCAAGATTATTAGGACCAATATGACGATCGACAAAGCGATCGGGGTGAGCAAATTCGTCCGCTTGGTCAGTGATCGTCAAACCGTTGCGAACGGGACTAGACCCATTAGTTGCATCAATTTCAGCCACGGTTGTCTCGTGATCATAAAGGCTCAATTCAGCCGTCGATTGCGCTTGAGTAATAGGCTCTGACATAGGAGAGTTTAAGGTTAGGTTAGAGAGTAATCTGCCTGTAAATATTCTGCAACAATTAACCCGCTAGCGCCGCTAACGGTTGTAAAAGAACGATGAAGTTTAGACGACCCACTTAGAATCGTGACTTAAATCGCAAATTTACGTACGGGCATGGCACTCCCGTGCCCATTGGCGTTGCAAATAACCGACACGATTTAAAGGAGGCGTTGCTGAATGCAAATATGAATTGCCCCCCTAGCCCCCCAAGTTTGAGGGAAACCAGAATCTTAAAGTCCCCCAAAATTGGGGGATTTAGGGGGCGAAAGGATTCAGCCCCGATAGACAGATTCATAGCATCATTCAGCAACGCCGTTTTTCGGAAGATCATTACGTCAGATTGGCTGCTGAAAGACTCAAAACAATTGTTGCTGAACAACGAAAACTTGATTGATCTCGTTGGTTGCCGCCTAAAGCGCAATTTTGTGATGATGGATCAGTTTGATCAGCAGTACTTTCCCTACGATCAACTCCCTATCTATGCTGTAATTACAAGTATTAAACGTGTGATGGTATTTCGATGGAGTCATTCTGACTACTCCTGATTTCCCTCAAAACTCATTTCGCTAAACTGCTAGTGAGACATGAATTATGAGACACTTTTTGAAAAGCGAGAGTTCTGATTTTACGCGGAAGGACAATCATTCTGCCTTCTGAGAACCTTTCTACTTTTAAGGAATCGAGTCTTCACAACCTCAAAAGCCTGCCTGTAGATTTGGAAGTCGGAGGGCTTTTCTACTTCAGGGACACTTCTAGTAACGTAATGAAAGGCGTGGAAGACAGAATTTAGCCCTGCGATCGCATCTTCTACAGGAATAGGTCTTTTTACGGGGTCATTATCCAGCTTGGCAAAATAGTGCAATCCGCCCAGGTTTGCCAAATTCTCCAATTTGTTTTCGTGGACGAAACGAGCAATCTTCGTCATGTCAGCCCCAATGACTTGAGCAATTCTTTTAGCGCTCTCTTCATCTGATCCGCTCCGTTTGCGGCAAATCCAGCCAAGTCCAGTTCGCGAGATCTTAATTTGCTTGGCAAGCTGGCTCATATTAGTTTGCGGGTTTTCCTCAAGGTACTGTAAAACAAGCCGTCCGAAAGCCGAACAGTCTTCAGGACTTAGTTTTAAAGGATTCATACGAATTCTTAGCCGGGATTTTCAATACTTGAGAGCCAAAATGAAAAGTCTCATTTTAGTAAAAGCGTTCTACTATTATTGTAGATTTTTTGTAGGTCTTGTTTTTGTTCAGAATCTTAAGTATAGCTTGCTTTAGTTCTGTAGCTAGAAGAGTCCAGCTAGAGTGTAGGTTTCCTTTAGCTGTTCAGATGGGAGCTAGTGAAGTACTCCAATGTAATAGCTCTAAGCTACCGACGATCGCGGCTTGTATTCACATCAACATCACCCTCTGTATTGACATCTAGCTGCTCTTTACGGAGGGCTGTCTGTGCTTCGACGACATCATGCTCGACTTCTTTTCTGACGTTCACTTCTTCGCGAATAAACGTTTCCTTATGAACGTCTGGTGCCTCTTCACAGGTTTCTCTCCGAGTCACTTCACCTTCGCGAAAATCAGCGTCAGGAGCCATAACTCCTGCATCAGATGGGACAGCAGCTAGGTCTATCTCTCCTTTTTGCAATGATTGAAGAGCAGTATCAGTTCCTTAGTAATCTGCTTTGATTTCTCTGGTTGGCGACTGCCGCTTAAGACGTTGGATTGTGTTCTGATTTATGACCGCCATGCTGCTCGAACCATCGATTTTTACACCTGTGTCGCTAGTCGTAGCAGGTGCCGACTATGCCAGAACAGGGTCAGTTCTAAAAACAGCCGCGAGGGGCTTAGGAACAGCCGCTAAAGTGAGTGTGATGGCTAGAGAGGCGACCAAAGCTTCTCTTTTCTGAATTCCTTTCATGTGAAGGACTCTTACTAACTTTCTAATTTCTAAAGGATTATACGGAGACAGGCAGAGCCAAAAACAGCCCTACCTGCACTCATTGTCATCACTAAGGTTCACTTAGCGCGATTTGTCAGCAGTTACTTGGAACGCTTGCCACGACGCGAATCTGTGCCTTTGTCCACCACAGGGCGACCTTCCGTGTCGATATTTAGCTCTTCTCGACGAAGCTGTTCTTCCGCCGTTACCGTTTCTTGCTCAACCACTTTCTTGACACGCACTTCTTCGCGCACAAAC
>JAYVFW010000530.1:0-2809 GCA_043772715.1 Phormidesmis sp.
TGCACGACTTTTTCTCGAAAGCTAGTGGGATACGCCTGCATTTCTTCTATTGACACGGACTACTTACTGTACTACATATAATTGAAAACCGCTGTATGAGCGTAGTGATGTTGAACAGGGATAACCGGAATCTGTAATTGATTAGCAAGTTGATGTGCGAACTGAGTGGAGCGATAATCGGGATGTAAATCGCAGGCGATCGCAGTCGGTTGCAGTTCATAGATCTGTTGAAATCTAGCGATCGTTTGTTGAAACGCCTCAAATGCCGGAACTGTCTCCAAATCGCCAATGTGCTGACTGACAAAGACCTGCTGATTGGTTGAAAAGGCGATCGTATTCTTTAAATGTGCGCCAACGGACAGGATTTTAGATTTTGAATGAATTGAAATCGGCAACGGCGCATAGCCCCGCGCACGACGCAATACCACTTTCTGTTCCATCATCACTCGAACAATGGAATCATCGATTGGACGGGCAATCGCACGGTTATGAACCAGGAATAGATCGGCAATGGTTCCTAAATCGTGAATGGCTTTATGTTCGTCAGTGCAAATGGGTTCATCCGCAAGATTGCCACTGGTTGCCACAATAGGAAAACCCACATCAGTCATCAGTAGGTGATGCAAGGGCGTATAGGGCAACATGATGCCTAGATATGGATTGTGGGGGGCAATAGATGGGGCAATTTTAGCGTTGAGAGTTTGGGCTTTGGAGTGTTTTAAGAGAACGATCGGGGCTTCAGGCGATTGCAACAACTGTTCTTCTAACTCTGAGACTTCGCAATCAGCCTTAATTAACTCCAGGGAAGGATACATCAATGCAAAGGGTTTAGCGGCTCGTTGTTTTGCTTGCCGCAATCGCTGAATTGCTGTCTCATTACGAGCATCAACCATCAAATGAAATCCACCCAAGCCTTTGATCGCCACAATTTTGCCCTGGCGAATTGCATCTGCTGCTATCTTCAAAGCATTGTCATGAGATGCGATTTCACCGGATGGATTCCACAATTCCAGATGAGGTCCGCATTGAGGGCAGGCATTGGGCTGGGCGTGAAACCGCCGATCGCCAGGGTTTCCGTACTCTATTTGGCAATCGCTACACATTCTGAAGTACTGCATCGTTGTGTTAGGGCGATCGTAGGGAAGCGCCTTAAGGATGCTGAAGCGAGGACCACAATTCGTGCAGTTAGTGAAGGGATAGCGATAGCGACGATTGGTTGGATCAAGGATTTCATTGAGGCAGTCAGGGCAGGTGGCAAGATCGGGTAAAACAACGGCTGTTTTCTCACCCACAACACTTTTGCGAATTTCAAAGATAGAATAACCAACTGGATCAAACCATGAGGATTCTGAACTTTGAATGTGCGATCGCGATGGTTTTTCTTGATTAAGTCGGTGCAGAAATGTGTCAAGCTGCGATCGCGTTCCTTCAACTTCAATCAAAACACCCTGAGCAGAATTATTCACCCAACCTACCAGACTTAACTCGGTTGCTAATCGATAGATAAAGGGACGAAAGCCGACCCCTTGAACGGCTCCCTGAATCACAAGCTGTAACCGTTGTTGAACTGCAATATTCATCGCGCAATTTGTTGTACTTCTATCGTTGCTTTCACAACATTCGCTTCGATTGATCGCAGGCTAAATCCTAACTTTTGACAAACCCGTTGCATCGCAGAATTATCAGCCAGAATTTCGGCATGAATGTGCTCTAGCTGTTCATCCTGACCCGCTTGGAGCAAGCGTTTCAGCAGTTCTGCGCCTAATCCCTGACACTGGTAGCGATCGCTCACTAGGAGCGCAAATTCTGCCTCATTTGTGCCGTGCAGTTTACTGAGTCGGGCAACTGCCAGAATTTCATGCGCTTCGGTATCTGGATGAGTATAGTCAGCCACCAGTGCCATCTCGCGATCGTAATCAATAAAACAGAGGCGCGTCAGGCGATCGTGAGCCGTGCGTTGACTCAGCTTAATGAGATGAAAATAGCGAAAGTAAACGCTTTGCTCAGACAGCGTTTGGTGGAACTGAATCATCAGTGGTTCATCTTCGGGACGGATAGGACGAATCGTGATGGGTGTTCCATCTCTCATGGTCCAGGCGGAAAGGTATTGCGTTGGATAGGGACGAATCGCTAATCGGGGTAATTGGTCTGGGTGAACATCCAGTCCATGCAAGACAATGCGAGCATCCAGAGCAAGGAAGGGAGGTTCAGGAATTTTAGATTTTAGATTTTGGATTTTAGATTGAAGAACTATCTCTGATTCTTGACTTCTGACTTCTGATTTCTGATTTCTGGCTAACAATGGATTAATATCAATTTCTTTGATCCACCGTTGCTCAACCACCAGTTGGCTGAAGCGTACCAATAGTTGCTCTAATGCAATCAAATCAACCGATTGCCGTCCGCGAACGCCTTTGAGTGCTCGATAGATGTGCGTTTGTTCCATCATCCGTTGTGCCAGCGTGGTATTTAAAGGGGGCAGCGCGATCGCTCGGTCTTCAAATACTTCTACCAGTTGCCCACCGGAACCAAATAGAATGACAGGTCCAAACTGCTCATCCAGACTGCTGCCAATGATCAGTTCGTAACCATCAAGTTTAATCATCGGTTGCACGGTGACACCGAGGAAGGAACAGGGAGAGAGGGGGAGAGCAGGGGAAACAGCCGCTTGAATGGTGCGATAGGCTGTTGTGACGGCATTGGCATCGACTAGATTTAACTGGACACCACCCACATCGGATTTATGGGTGATGGTTTGAGACAACAGCTTGAGGACAACTGGATAGCCGATCGTCTCTGCACAATGCAC
>JAYVFW010000531.1:0-7946 GCA_043772715.1 Phormidesmis sp.
CAGCTACAGATTGCTAATGAGACAATGCGGGTTTCAGACACCTAAATTCTTCAAAATAGCGAGTTCCCGTGAGAACCATTCTCATAATGAGAATTGCTGCCAGCCTGCTGATGGTGGGGCTGATTGTGATTGCAACTTATTACCTGCTGCGTTTTCTCAAGCGCGTTTTTGACGGGATCAGCCGCCGTGCCTTTTCAATTCGTGGGTTTTATCCTGAGTGGGGAGAACCCACTTACCGTCTGTTGTCTTACTTGATCACTGCGCTGGCGGTCATTGTCGCCTTCCCTTTCCTGCCTGGATCGAGATCGCCTGCTTTTCAAGGGATCTCCCTATTTTTGGGAGCGCTCGTTTCGCTGGGGGCAACCGCAGCCGTTGCCAATATTGTGTCTGGCTTCATTCTGGTATGTACACGAGCATTTCAAGTGGGCGATCGCATCCAGATCGGAGACGTTTTGGGGGATGTCGAGGAAAAACTGGCACTTGTGACGCGAATTCGTACCTTAAACAATGAACTCGTAACGATTCCCAATGCTGCGCTCATGGCAGCCAATATTACTAACTATGGTGCTTTAGTCAGAGACAGTAATATGCCCCTGATTTTGCACACAACTGTTACGGTAGGATACGACGTTCCCTGGCGTAGGATTCACCAAATTTTAGTTGAAGCTGCCCTTGCTACGCCGGATATTTTGCCAAACCCGTCTCCCTTTGTGCTGCAAACTGCTCTCACCGATTTCTACGTCAACTATGAATTGAGATCTCATACCGTTCATCCTGAAAAGATGCCCGACATCTATTCCACGCTTCATCAAAATATTCAGGATAAGTTTAACGAAGCAGAGATTGAAATCTGTTCGCCACACTACTCAGCGCTTCGAGATGGCAATATGACGACAATTCCAGGCAATTATTTATCTCAAGACTATACTCCACCCGGTTTTCGAGTTGACTCGATCGCTGCCTGTGCAAAACTGGAAGATAAGCTGTAATTCCCATCGGTTCTAGAAAGTCAAGCTGGAGAATTTCTCCAGGATGACTTAAGGGTAAGCGTTCTAAGGATGCGGCTTGAGGCAGCGAAGGTCGGGTAGACATAGCATTAGGCTTCTGTCATGGGATGATTACGATCGCTTCCCTAACTATAAATTGCTTGACTGCGATCGCTATGCTTTACTTGACGATCGCTCTCTACAACCTGCTGATCGTCGTAATGGTATTTGCGATCGCAGCCTTCCATCAAGCCCGATCGCGAAAACTCAGTCTGAAAGAATGGCTGTTTTTAATTGATCAACCGTTGTGCCCAAAGTCGAGGCAACAACAGCCAAAAATCCTTCATCCTGGGTTTTCTGATAGAAACGGGCAAGGTTTCGCAGTGAAATTCCTAATCCATGCTCATCGTTAGACTCTGCTGTGATTTGAAGATCTTGCAGGTAGTTTGCTTTTGCTTCTTCGAGTTCTTCGAGTTCTTCTGAAATTTTGCCGAGTTGGTAGTAGGTGCTGGCTTGACTGTAGCGATCGTTGAACTCGATGAAGATTTGCAATGCCTGTTGGTAGTGGGTTCGGGACTGCTCAAACTCGCGCAACTCCTGCGCCACAATGCCTAAGTTGTGGTACGTGCTAGCTTGATTGTAGCGATTGTTGAACTCGATGAAGATTTGCAGGGCTTGTTGGTAGTTGGTTCTTGCCTCCTCAAACTCGCGCAACTCCTGCGCCACAATGCCTAATTGGTGGTAGGTGCCCGCTTGTTCGTAGCGATCGTTGAACTCGATGAAGATTTGCAATGCTTGTTGGTAGTGGGTTCGTGCCTGCTCAAACTCGCGCAAATCCTGCGCCACAATGCCTAATTGGTGGTAAGTGCTAGCTTGTGAGTAGCGATCGTTGAACTCGATGTTGATTTGCAATGCCTGTTGGTAGTGGGTTCGAGCCTGCTCAAACTCGCGCAACTCCTGCGCCACAATGCCTAATTGGTGGTAAGTGCGAGCGATCGCTAGCTGTCTTTGCTGGTTGGGAAGAGCCTCTAAATTTTGGAGTGATTCCAGCAGTTTAAGATAGGTCGATCTTGCGGCTAGGTAGTCCTGCGTCTTTAGGTAACAGTTGCCTAATTTCAGGTAGACATTTGCTATCTCAAATCCGATGTCACTCTTGATAGATTCATGCGAATAAGCTTCTAGCGTTTGACACACAAACTCGGATAGCTTGAGACAATTCTGAATATCACCAATTAGATTGAGATAGGTGTCTAAACAGCCATAAATGCTGATGCTCTCTTGCTTCTCTAGACAAATCTGCAAGGCGTTGTAGAGATTCTCATACTCCCATTTGCAGAAGAGAATCCCCATTTGTCGCTCTTGCGGCTCTTTCGATTGCATCAATTGGTCGTAAGACCCTGCCAGTCCTCGATAGTGGTTCTTAAAGCCCTCAGATAGCGCCTCACGAGTTGCCGCATCCAGTTGATTTAGCTTTGTTTTCAAAAAGTAAGGAAACACAGGCTGAATCGTCAGCAACTGCGGGTTATCTGCATTGATTGGCGACAGCAAACCCCAATCGATCGCTTCCTGAATCGCTCCATCAAACTGCTCAAATGGATACTCCTCAAACGGCGCTAACTGCTGCAACTGTTCTGCATATCGTGGCAAATCTGTTCGGTCAATAAACTCACTAAATGGTGCCAAACATACCAGCAGTTTCTGGGCATCAGTTGACAAATTGCTGTGCGAATACTCCACACACTTCAAAATACTCGCCGTCTTATCCACACTCCCCGAATCCAACGTCACATCCGCCGCATCCAACCCTGCCAAAATCTCCGCCGCCGACTGCCGCCGCAAATTTCCCAACACCACCTCCATCGCCAACGGATAGCCCGCCAGCAGCTTCATCAGCTTCTTAAAATCCTCACTTTGCCGCAGCCGCTCAATCTTGCGATCGTTTTGCACCTGTCGCGCCAAAATCTTCTCAGCCAGTGCCGTGCGCGACTCCTCATCTAACCCCCGCAACTCATAGACCGCCCCGTTTAGCACCCCATCTAGCCACGCCTCCCGACTGCGAGAACCCAACACCACCTTGGTCTTGCCCCCCACCAATCGTCGCAAAAAGTCCCGCAGCTTCTCCTGCTCCTGCAAGTCCAGCGTGTTTTGAATCGCCAACGCCTGCCCCGTCACCGACTCCAAATTATCTAACATCAGCCCAAACGGCTGCGAGTTGAGCGTCGCCGCCAGCTTTTGCACCTGCGCCCCCACCGACATCACCTGAAACCGCGCCGCCTCATATTTGTCATAGACCCGCTGCCCGATCGCAAACAAAATCTGCTCCAGCGTGTGCGCCTTTTGGTCATAGCCAAAATAAAACACCTCTTTGACAAACTGCGTCGTCTGCCACCACTCGCGCAAATAGTTGAGCAGCGTCGTCTTGCCCGTGCCCCCCATGCCCTGCACCAGCAAAACGTTTTGCCGCAGCAGCGATCGCTCAATCTTCAAAATCTCTAAATCGCGCCCCACAAACCCATAGGTCGGTGCTTCAAATCGATAGGCAAGCTCCTGCTGCTGCCAATATGCCTCCTCTTCCTGCGGCGTAAAGCTCCGCAGCCCAAAATCGACCTGACCGCGCCGATAAACCACAGGCAACAGCCAATCCTCTAAGCGAATCGTTTGATTAAAATACGCCTTGCGCTCCTGACGATCGCACAACGCCTTCCGCCCCAGCCTAATCGCCTCATCTAGCGACTTTTGAGCAAACAACTGCTGATAGAGCGTCGTCATCAAAATCGTCGCCGCCGACACCGTGACGCTATAGCCCATCGCCAACACCGTCTGCATTCCCGCCGCCATCAACGCCGCGCCCAAACTCGTCTCCCGCTCATCGCCTCTGACCTGCTTTGCCGACTGACACGCATTCAAAATGCACACCGAGATATTCTTGCCTGTCAGCAACTCCGCCAACTCTGCCGCGACTCGCAAATCCGATTTCCCTGGAATGCCGCTCTCAAACGACAGAAACCCTTTCACGCCCTCAAACGGCTCAACCTGCTCCCCAAAAGCTCTAAACGTAAAGCGATCGCGCGGCATCGACTCCAATTGCTCATAGCTCATCACCGCCCCGTGCATATCTAAATGAACGATGTGATAAAATCCCGCGCCCTTCTCCTCTAAATGATCTGACAACGCCTCAAACGTGGCAGGACGCAACAGATCCACATTCACCCGTAACTTGCTTTGCCCAATCAACTCAATTAACGGACGCGAAATGGTGCGATGGTTCACATCGTTTTCTTCTCCCGGTCGCGCCGTCACCACCAGCAAATTAATCACCGCAGAAGGAGCTACGATCGCCCGTTCTGATACCTGCTTCAGCTTTCGCACCATCACCCGATCGACCGCCAACGGTCTGGGCATCTGAGGATCATGCAATGCCTCCCAATGCAGCGCCTGAAACTCTGGACTGTTGCCCATAATCTCAATCTGTCTAATCGAATTCCGAATTCCCTTATATTCACTGTAGGCATCGATATTTTGCTTAAACACCTGCTCAAACAGCGATTCGCCATACGATCGCACACTCACTTTTGCCGCCTCTGCCTTCACCGTATCCAAACCGGGAAACACTAACCACCGCTCAAAATACCATTCCAGCCGTTCTTCCTCTAAAGGCGTAAACGGGTCGCAAACCTCGATCGGATACTCATTATCACCGTCAAACTTTAAGACCGCTTTGAACCCAGTTTCCGTCTTTTGCTGCTCTCGGATGGTAATGATAGACATGAGCGATAATTCCTTGTCTAGGGGCGTGCATCAAAGACTACACTTTTCTAACACAAGCTCCCAGAAGAATCCGCAACCAACCAAACATTGGAGAAAAGACCCATGCAGCTCAGTGAAGCCGAACTCTCGCAAGTGCAGCAAACCCTGCGTGACTATGAGCCGTCGCAGAGCGCGATCGCAACCCTGATCGACCACGAAGGCGATTTAGATGCCAGCTTAGAAGCGATGCTGCGATCGGAGATGGGTCAAGCGGCATTTGGAGACAAGCCACTCAAACAAGTCGTGTTAGACGTGTTGCGAGAGCAGATTTGTGGCGATGACGGCTTTCGGCAAAGGTTGACAGAATACACCAAAAAAACAGAAAGTACGCCCCTATTGACCGGGCTGATTGTGTATCTAACCAGCCAAATTGTGTTGCCATTCCCCATCAATCCAGGATTAGCAACCTTAATCGTTTTGTATATCGCTAAGTTTGGCTTTGATGTTTATTGTCGTTACACCGAGCCAGCTAAATAAACCAAATTTGTGTTAGTTCTTGACTCGTGCGTCTCAATTGCGGGCAACCCTTTTCTCTATTGGGTGAATTTGCGCGATCGCAGCGTCCCAATTTGAGTTAACAATCCCTGCTGCTCTTGCGTGTCGTTAATCCCTTGAGCCACGGCAAATGCTTGTTGATAATAGCTATCGGCGGCAGTCAAATCGCCCTTTGCTTGATAGAATTGCGCCAACCCCTTTAGCGATGCAATCACCTGCCTAGAATCGTTTTGCTCTAGTGCCAGTGCCAATCGGCGATCGAGCGTTTCTGAAGCGTTGGAGTTTTGCCCTAATCCATAAAACGCACGAGTCAGTCCTTCTAAGGCGCGAAATTGACTGGGACGATCGAGGCTATTTTCTGAGATAAACAACGCTTGTCGATAGCTAACCATTGCCGTCCGATAATCGCGAATCGCTCGATAGGCATCGCCCAAATTATTTAGCGTATTTGCTGCACCCGGATCGCTGGCTTGTTCGCGCAATGGCTTTGCTTGCTCGTAGTAGCGAATCGCATCCTGATATCTGCCTTGTGAATAGGCAACGAGTCCCAGGTTGCTCAAAGACAAACCTCGCCCAGCAGGATAGTTAATGTCTTGGGCGATTTTTAAGCCCTCTGCAAACGTTTTTTGCGCCTCCGAAGCGCTGCTACGCTGCATTAGCAAAGTTCCTAAATTGTTAGCCGCATAGATTTGATTTTGGAAATTTTTAGTGTCACGCGCGATCGCCAAGCTGCGCCGCACCGCGTCTTCTGCTTCAACAAACCGCCCCATTTGAGAATAGGCTTGACCCAGCGCTGCATAGATAGTGCCCTGCGCCTCGACTTCTTTGATGTCGTGATAGATTTCTAGCGCTTGCAGCCAAGACCCGATCGCGTTGTCAACCAATCCAGCTCGCTGTTGTTGGTTGCCTAAACGCACGAGGCGATCGGCTTTTGTCCGAGCAGTTCCACGAGTGCCGTTGTTGAGGTTGATGGTTAGTTGATCGCTCAGTTCTGATGCCATTGCAACCGGAGTCAGCGCAATTCCACCTGCCAAAAATTGAGCAACTCCCAACCCCACTGCAAAAGGTGCTACCATCCAACCCATTTCAGAACCTCCACCCGGCATTATTAAACGAACAAATCTACGTACGGGCATGGCACTGCAAGCAACCGACGTGATTTAATTCATGATCTTAATCCAGACTAGCTTCTAAAGGCGCTGAATCCAATCCGTATCCTTGAACACTAGCGTTCCGATCGAGATAGATGACTCTAATATCTTCTGGCAAGGTCGTTTCTAAAAGCTGATAGCCTTCTCGTAGTCGCGCTTTGACTTCAGACGGAGGAATATGTTCGCCTTCAGCTTGCAGGTAGGCAGAAATTCGCGTGTCGCTCCAGTGAAAGGTTTGTGCCAACGTTACTATCAGCCGCAGCGTAGGCGGAAGCTGGTCTAACGCTCGATCGATATAGCACCAAAAGGGCGGCGACATAGCCCGTAGGTTGTAATGAATCTCCTCAACGGGCGGCAGTTCTGCCTGATTGATGCAGAGTGCCGTGACGTTAATCAGCCAACTCTGAAACGTGATTTCTTCTGACCCAAACGCCCGCAGGTCTAGCCCGTCCATCTCATAAAAAATGTGTCGCCACAGCAGCGCAAACAAATAATCGGCTTGAACGGGCGATCGCGCTTGGTGCTGAATCAACGTATAAACCATCGGGCTATAGCGGCAAAAAATTGCCGTGAAGTATTGCCCATCTTCAGAATATCGTTGAAATAGCGTCAATAATTCTTGATCACTGTAGTGAGACAGCGATTTGACGATCGGGTGATTGGCTTCAGGAAAAGTTGGGATAGCCACAGCTTGGGTTCAAACTATAGGACACGCACTGTAACTATATACAGCGTCTTTCTCGATCTGGAGATCTTTTTTTTCAAAATCTAGCGCCTTAGAGTATTTGTGGCTCAATTTTCTAAACTTTTACTAAGTTCGTTACGGATTTGCTCAAACTGAGCTTGATAGAATGAATAGACTCAGGGATACTGATCAGTAGGTTTTGTCAACTTGTTACGATCGTTTACTCGTTTTGGTCTTCTATGGGATTAGATAGTTTATTCTCCACCCAGGGAATCATGGTCATGCTGCTGGGTGCCTACGCGGTTGCCATGTGGATGTTTTTGACCAGTGCGCCCAAGGTGCATACGGTGATGGTGTCAGATGTTGAATTAGCACGAGACTTTTATGAAGGAATGCTAAATCTGCCAGTGGCAGATGTGCCGCTGCACTATTACTACAACTACGAGCAGTCACTTGGCACCGCAGGCATTAGCCCCATGTATCTGTCTGGCAATATGGGCAGCACGACGGCACGAGGCAACGGCAACGATGGTTTGTGGTATCAGCTTAAAAAGAATACGCAGCTTCACGTCATTTCGGGCGCAAGCTTGGGTGAGAAAGACCGTCAGCGTCATGTTTGCTTCGATCGTGACTGTCTAGACCAGATTCTGCTACGCGTTCAGGCATCGAGTCTAAAGCATAAGATTCGCCGTGAGAAACCGCTTAACTTTTTAGTTAAAGATTTATCGGGTCACGTCGTCGAGCTTGCAGAAGTCTCTAACTGAAACCCTTTGTAAACATTCAAGAGAGCGGACACACTGTTCGCTCTTTTTTCATTTTGAT
>JAYVFW010000532.1:0-7931 GCA_043772715.1 Phormidesmis sp.
GGCGCGGATTAGAGCCTTTAAGCCACCTTCTTCGACTCCCAAAGAAGCTAAGAAATCTGCGCGATCGTCCTCAGTAAGCTCGACTAACTCGGCTTCTACTTGAGCCGAGACGACCACAACTTGAGTTTTTTCCTGCTCTGCTAGTTTTCGCACCTGCTCAACAAACTCGTTTCCGGTTGCTAAATCGTCCTCAGCGACGTTAGCCGCGTAGATGATTGGCTTGCGGGTCAGCAGCCCTAAAGGTTTAAGCAAGAGTTCTTCGTCGTCGGTCAGCGTGACTTGACGAGCAGGTTGACCCGCGTTTAGCACTGGGATGAGTTTTTCTAGGGCAGCCACTTCGACTTGCGCTTCTTTGCTGGTGCGAGACTGTTTGCGGGCGCGATCGACCCGTTTCTCAATCTGCCCCAAATCTGCCAAAATCAGTTCTAAATTAATCACCTCGATATCGCTGACGGGATCGACCGCTCCAGAGACGTGAATGATATCGTCATCTTCAAAACAGCGCACCACATGGACGATCGCATCGACTTCACGAATGTTTGCTAAGAATTGGTTGCCCAACCCTTCGCCTTTGCTGGCACCTTTGACCAGTCCAGCGATATCGACGAATTCCACTCGTGCAGGCAAAATGTCAACCGAGCTAGAAATCGTAGCTAACGCTTTGAGACGCTGATCGGGCACGGAGACGATGCCCACATTTGGCTCGATCGTGCAAAAGGGAAAGTTGGCGGCAGTCGCCTTAGCATTGGCAACGAGCGCATTAAATAAAGTCGATTTTCCAACGTTGGGAAGTCCAACAATCCCGGCTCTTAGCATATTGAGTTATGAAGGTAAGCGAGAAAACGGTTATACGGGCCCTGGGATGGTCTGAGGAATCGGTGCCGGAACAGGTGAAGGCACCGGACTGGGAATCGGTTCAGGTACAGGGCTAGGAATCGGTTCGGGAACGGGTGAAGGCACCGGCTGAGGAATCGGCGGTTCGGGAGTTGGGTAAACCATAGAGTATTCTAACGAATAATTTGACCCTCCCAACTTAGATGACCCCTTTAGATATTTCATCTTCCCAAATGGCGACTCCGTTGCTCGACGCTTTACGGATTTGTACTCAAAGCTCAAACGCTCCTTTTTATACGCCCGGACATAAGCGAGGGCAAGGAACTCCAGGGATTTTAGTCGATTTGTTGGGGTCGCAAATCGGGCGATCGGATCTCCCTGAGTTGCCCGAACTCGATAATCTGTTTGCCCCTCAAGGTGCAATTAAAGCCGCTCAAAACCTGGCATCAAAAGCGTTTGGAGCCGAGCAAACCTGGTTTTTAGTCAACGGCTCAACCTGTGGCGTGATTGCTGCAATTTTGGCAACCTGTGAAGCAGGAGACAAGATCATCTTGCCACGCAACGTGCATCAGTCTGCGATTTCAGGGCTGATTCTTTCGGGGGCGGTGCCGATCTTCGTCACTCCTGACTATGATCCTGCTCTGGATATTGCCCACAGTGTGACTCCTGAAGCTGTCGAGCAGGCGCTCAAACAGCACCCAGACAGCAAAGCAGTGATGATTGTCTATCCCACTTATTACGGGGTTTGTGGGGATGTGGAGGCGATCGCGACTCTTGCCCATCAGCACAAGATTCCTCTATTAGTCGATGAAGCTCACGGTGCCCATTTTGCATTTCATCCAGAATTTCCAGATTCTGCACTGTCTATGGGCGCTGATTTGACCGTGCAATCGACTCACAAAACTCTCTCTGCGCTGACTCAATCTGCAATGCTGCACTGTCAGGGGAGCCGAGTTGATCGCGATCGCGTCAGCAAAGCTTTACAGATAGTGCAATCGACGAGTCCCAGTTATCTGCTGTTGGCATCGCTCGATGCAGCACGTCAGCAAATGGCAACGCAGGGATTGTCTCTGATGGAGCAGACTTTGCGATTAGCGGATCAGGCGCGATCGCGCATTCACCAAATCCCTTACCTCTCGACGCTGAACCCTGAACAAGCAGGTCAAACTTCAGGATTTTGGGGACTCGATCGCACCCGCCTTACCGTCACCGTTTCTGAGTTGGGAGTTGATGGCTTTAGAGCAGACGAAATTTTGCACCAAACGCTAGGCGTGACGGCTGAGTTTCCATCGTTGCAGCATCTTACCTTCATTATTAGTTTGGGCAACACTCAAGCCGATATCGATCGACTCGTGCAAGCGTTGATCACTCTTGGTACGTTAGAAAAATCGTCTATCCAGAAGCCCCCTGCGATCGTTAAACTTCAAGATTCAAAATGCTCCCTGCTCTCGCCCCGTCAAGCTTTTTTTGCTCCCAGTGAAACGCTTGCAATCGCGCAAACGGTCGATCGCATCAGCGCCGAGCTAGTTTGCCCTTACCCACCCGGCATTCCGGTTTTGCTGCCTGGAGAACAGATTAGTGGAGCCGCGATCACCGATCTCCAAGAGATTTTAGCGGCTGGAGGCGTGATTAGCGGCTGTGCAGATTCCAGCCTGAAAACCCTCCGAGTTGTCAAAGGCGCATGAAACTTTGTCGAGGTTGACTCGATTTTCGTTAACAGCACTACGATCGACTCAGTGAGCCTTCATCCTGCTGCCCTGCTATGCCTTCTCCCCTCTGGTCTTATGTGACTCCCGGTATTCCTGACGATTTGTTTGAAAATCTACCCGGCATTCCGATGAGTCAGCGAGAAGTTCGATTGCTGTTGCTCTCTCATCTGCGGCTAAAGAGCGACTCGGTGCTGTGGGATATTGGCGCAGGCACTGGCACAATTCCCGTTGAAGCAGGATTACTCTGTCCGGGGGGACAAATTATTGCCGTAGAGCGCGATGAAGAAGTTGCCAGGTTGATTCGCCGCAACTGCGATCGCTTTGGGGTCAAAAATGTTGAAATCATCGAAGGCAATGCGCCAGAATGTTTGAAGGGATTATCGCCGCACCCCGATCGCGTCTGCATTGAAGGGGGGCGATCGATGAAAGCGATTCTCAAAGAAGTCTGGCAACCTCTGAGAACCCAAGGGCGAGTCGTTGCGACGGCTGCCAATTTAGAGACACTTTATCAAATTTCAGAGAGCCTCGCCGAGCTGCAAGCCCGTAATATTGAAGTTGTGCAATCAGCCGTCAATCGTCTTGAAACCCGCGGCAATAGCCAAATTTTTGCGGCAGTCGATCCGATTTTTGTGCTCAGTGGCGAAAAGCTGACATAAAAAAGAATCGCCTCTACCGTTCACCCATCACCCGTTCTCCGTTAAAGTGTTGCAAAGCGACGCTTAACCTTCTTAACCTTTACCCAATTCGATCAAGTGCTGAGAAGTAGATGCATTTCTAAACCGTCATACTGGGTTATCTTCATCCAATATTAGTGCTATGCCTTGGTCTCGAATTGGTAGTGGAATTGTCGCGATCGTCTTTGCGCTAGGCATGACGGTGCTGGGCGGATGGTACTTTACGGCTGGTTTTTGCCTGATCATCTATTTGGGGCAATTAGAATATTTTCAGCTTGCCCGCGCTAAAGGCATCGCCCCAGCCGTTAAAACAACGCTGGTCGTGAGTCAAATTTTGTTAGTCGTTTCCAATATTTCGCCGCCGATGGCCGATGCTATTTTTCCGGTTGCGGGAACGTTCATCTGTTTCTATCTGCTGTTTCAACCTAAGTTTGCGACGATCGCTGACATTTCGGCTTCGATTATGGGCTTATTTTATGGCGGCTATTTGCCCAGTTATTGGATTCGCCTCCGATTTTTGGGTCAAGCTGAGATCAGCAATCTGCCCCTTAATGGCTTCTGGACAAGCTCTTGGCAAGGGTTAGATGCGCTTCCGATCGGGTTGACCAACACCCTGTTAGCGTTTCTCTGCATTTGGGCGGCTGACATTGGGGCTTACACGATCGGGCGCTGGATCGGGCGCACTCAGCTCTCAGACATCAGCCCCAAAAAAACGGTTGAAGGCGCGGTGTTTGGTGTGGCTGCCAGCGTTGCGGTTGCCGTTCTTGGCTCGTGGTATCTCAATTGGTCAGGGTGGCCGATCGCAGGCGTTGCTCTCGGTCTTTTAATCGGCATTGCGAGTCTATTGGGTGACTTAACCGAGTCAATGATGAAGCGTGATGCGGGGGTCAAAGATTCTGGACAGTTGATTCCGGGTCATGGCGGAATTCTCGATCGCGCCGACAGTTATGTGTTTACGGCTCCGCTCGTTTATTATTTCGTAACGCTTGTGTTGCCATTGTTGCCCCGATAAAAGACCTCCTGCATGAATAAAATTCTCGATATAAACTCTCTCAGATCTCGCTCCGTTTAGGTCAGCTTGTGCCCCCCAAATCCCCCATTCTGAGGGACTTTGAAACCGCAAGTCTTCTCAAAGTCTCCCAGAATGGGGGATTTAGGGGGCGTTCCCTGATTCGTGCAGGAGGTCTAATTATTTACGGACTGACCAACAATTTGGCTTGACAAATAATTTGTCCTGCCTCTAGCGTCAGTTGCTCGATCTGAGTCTCTGCGCCTAAGTCAAACGTGTAACCTTCTAAATCACTTAAGGGTAAGCCACGTTTGGCAGTGGCATGAGGCAGCCATTGAGGGTTAACCAGCGTTAGCTCGTGAGGACTCGCTAACGCAAACCCAGTCCGAATGGCGATCGCGGTCACATTTCCACTCACCGAAATCAGGGAAGCGCTCAACGTCACCAACTCGGCATCGAGCATAATCTCAAGGTTTTGCAAATTCAGTCGAGGCTCGGAGTCTAAAGGCACTTCGCCCAGATCACTGGCACTTAGCAGCGTTAACAAAAACTCTGTTACGCCGTTTGCTAGTAGAGGTGCGGTCAGTGATGCATTCAAATCGGCTTGCTGCAACATCACAGTGCCCTCGACTCGAATCGGTTCTAGCAGACACAAGGGCTTTCCTCGCAGGATTTGCCCTAGATTGATGCGGATATTTTGCCCAGTTAAGCGCACCTGACTCAAATGCAAGCCTTGATAAACCGCTCTGCAAGCCGATAGCCCAACCTGGGGAATGCAGCCCGAAAGAATTTGGCGATCGCCCGCTTCAACGTCAACTTCTAGATCCTCAATGTGCTCTACCTGCGATCGCAGCCACAGCCCCACCGCCGAAGCCAGCACTTTAGAAATCAAACCCGATTTTGACGGACTCTCTGGTTGATCTCCTGGATTGACAGCAGCATCGGCATCCCAAACATCAGGCTTAGAAGAATCCATAAACAAGCAAAACCAAACTTTACAGCAGTTTACCGGAAACGATCGGACTCTTGGTTATTTGTCCTTTAGCCCCTGCTTTTTGTTTCCACATCAAGAAATTCTGACATTTAGATTTCTTTTGGGATCTTTGTACTCTGAAACATTGACTGCTCGATCCCCGGCTTAAGCAAATGTCATAATTTCATGACATAATGATCCCCATATTGCCTGTAACTTCGTCGATCGCTCACAAACCCAACCATTTCACCCCTTGACCCGATTAAGTCTTTTCTGCAACATTGGGGTCAGAAAGCGATCCCCGATTTGTTACTAAACCTGAACTTATACGTTTTCACGGGTTAGAAAAATTCTGTTTGCATGATTGGAGCTTGTTTTTATGGCAACCGAACGTCCTCCGTTAGACGAAATGACGCTCCGGCAACTGCGCCGAGTCGCCAGTGAATGTGGAGTCTCTCGCTATAGTCGAATGCGAAAAGACCAGCTTTTAGCCTCGATCGAAGAAATCCAGCGCAACCGCCTTGCGCCCACCCAAACCCCTAAACTTGAGACAAAAGAAGCAGTGGAAGCAGCAAAATTTGATGTCGGACAGAGCGATCTCACAGGGGGTGCATTAGCAGCCGTTGACGAAGATTTGGTTGAACTTCCTGAAGGCTATGGTGAAAGTCGGGTTGTGATCATGCCTCGCGATCCTCAGTGGGCATACACTTATTGGGATGTGCCCAACGAACATAAAGAAGACCTACGTCGCAAAGGTGGTCAGCAGTTAGCGCTGCGCCTCTACGATGTCACTGATATCAGAGTCGAATATCAAAGCCCCCACAGCGTTCAAGAATATCCCTGTGATGAGCTGGCGCGAGAATGGTATTTGCCGATTCCGGTTAGCGATCGTGAGTATATGGTCGAAATCGGCTATCGGTGTGCAGATGGTCGCTGGCTCGTATTAGCGCGGTCTGCCCCGGTTCGGGTGCCTCCTGTCTATCCCTCTGATTGGATTGAAGATCACTTTGTCACCGTCGCTTGGGATGAAGAACTGCGGGGTCAAACCTTCCTGGAACTGGTTTCTCCTAGTCAGCGCTTGGCAACGGCAACAACCGCACCCAATGGCAGCACAACTAGCCCTATTGACGATCGCATCTTTGGCATGGCAGAAAACGCCGAAGCGCAGCGCGTAGCCGGGTCTGTCTATGGCTCAATGCAACAAGCGCCGATTCACGAAGAAGCGATTAGCTCCTACGTCTTTCCGTCGGGTGTGGGCTTGTGGGCAGTGCCAACCACTTCTGGCTTAACGATGTCTGGGGTCGGGATGTCAGGCATTGGCTTTGGCGCTTCGGCACCTCCGATTCGCCCGCGTCAGTTTTGGTTGGTTGCCGATGCCGAACTGATTGTTTATGGTGCAACCGAACCCGATGCCACCGTGACGATCGGAGGGCAGCCGATCAAGCTCAACTCCGATGGCACGTTCCGCTTTCAAATGTCGTTCCAAGACGGCAAGATTGACTACCCGATTATGGCGGTTGCGATCGATGGTGAACAAACTCGCGAAGTCCACATGAAGTTTGAGCGCGAAACGCCTAGCCGCCGCACCAATACCAAAGAAGAAGCTGTTCAAGAGTGGTTAGTCTAACGCCAGTTCGACGAGTTTTTCGCTTCGTTGTTAGCGGCTTCTGCCCCCTAAATCCCCCATTCTGGGGGACTTTGAAACTGGAGTCTTGGGTCAAAGTCCCCCACGAGTGGGGGATTCAGGGGGCTTCCCAAATTCACAACCGGAGCGAACCACTTCTATCTAACTGACGTTGGTCTAACGATCAAACTCCCTTAACCTCCCTGTCATCTCCCTCGATCGCCTACCGATCGGGGGATTTTTTTGAGACGGGTCAAAGGTGTAGGGTGGAAGAAAGCTACTCTACAAGATCATGATTCCAGAAGAAATTGCTCAAACACTGACCGACTCATTCGGCGCAGCAGTTCAAACGTCGGATGCTAACTCCTATCAGGTCGAGACGGATCAGTTTCGGGTGTTGGTGCTGCTTTCTGACGATCAATCCTGGCTGAGAATTTTGGTGCCGATCGTGCCTGCCCAAGATGCCCAACCCTACCTAGCAGAGTTGTTAGAAGCAAACTTCGATACGACTCAAGAAGTGCGTTATGCGCTGCATCAAGAGGTGTTGTGGGGAGTCTTCCAACACGGTTTGGCAGGGTTGACGATCACAGACTTCACCACCGCGATTCAACGATTGATCGCGCTGCTGGAACTGGGCATCGATGCCGGGTTTAACACCTTTGCCGAAAAGCGCATTCGTCAGATTATTCAAGCCGCAAAGCGCCAAGGGCAATCGCTAGAGTTGACGATGAAGACCCTCGATCGCTTTTATCAAGAAGGCATCATGGGCGAAATGGAAATGGGAGCGCGATCGCGAGAAGACGTATTAGCCGCATGGCAGCGGCAGCTAGAGCGGCTTTGGCCAGACGTGGAGCCGTAAAATCTCGGAAGGGAAGCCGCAGGGAGCAATGATTTAGAAAATAGCTCGGCGGTTTGACTTCCGAGGCTGACAATTACAGCTCAAAGCTTGGATGCTGGAGCAATTTGCTTGAAGTTCCGAGTTCTGAGCTTTAATTTTGGAGCAAAAAGCTCGACGTTCCGAGTTCTGAGGTCGGAGTTCCGAGCTTTGAGGGCGACGTTCCGAGTTCCAAGCTTGAATTATCGTGTTGTGAGGTCATGGATCGCCCCA
>JAYVFW010000533.1:0-2801 GCA_043772715.1 Phormidesmis sp.
CATTCCATAGCAAACCCCTAAAACCGGGATGCCCAAGTTCCAAATCTCAGGATCGCTCTGAGGAGCGCCCTGATCGTAGACAGAACTCGGACCTCCCGAAAAAATGATGCCTTTGGGGTTGAGTTGTTTAAGATGTTTAGCCGAAGTGCGATAGGAGAGCACTTCTGAATAAACTTGAGTTTCGCGGATGCGCCGTGCAATCAACTCAGAATATTGGGAGCCAAAGTCCAGAATCACAATCATCTGTCGATTGACCACATCCAAATCGGTGTCTGAGGTAGATGCAGAAGGCGATGTGAGAACAGTCTGTTCAGTCTGAGGAGTCACGGAGATAACCTGATGGAATCCTAAAAGTGGACAGATAAACGTCTGAAAAAAATAGTTCGCAGGAGAGTCAATAAAATTGAACTTTTGGGTATTCTGGCTATTTTAATCACATTAACAAACTTGACTCAAGTAGTGCGATCACAATTTTGCTTCTTTTAAGAAGTTGTGATACTCTAGCAACCTTTATGGGCACTCATTTCATATCAGTTAGTCATATCAGTTAGATAGGACTTACGCAAACCTCGGAGGTTTTAACCAAAAATCAAGCATCTGACCGACAGAGTGGCTTAAACCTCCGAGGTTTTGGTCAAAATGCCCTATTTACATTGTTGAAGGTGAATCATGGAAATTTCTGCTAGCATCGACAGAATTTTGACCCTTCAAGGCGGCAAATCTCTCAGTGAGATGCCTCCCAAAACCGTAGTCTTGCAGCCTCGTGGCGAGGTTAAAGTCGATTTTGAGATCAGCTTAGAGCAAGCGATCGCCGAAGCTGAGGCAGTCATTGTCGATTTGCTTTGGGTCACTCGCGTCGATGCGGAGGGAATCTCTGTCTTGTTGACGGGCATGAATCAAGCTCAAGCGATCGGCAAGACCCTTTCTTTTTTAGCAATGGATGCGCCGACTCGCACGGCTTTAGATGCGGTCTGGGCGCAGCAGCGAGAAACCGAAGCGTCTCCACAAACCGATTTGTTTACGCCTGCCTTTGAGCAGTTTCTAGATAACCACAAAAATACTCAAGTTTCGCCTTAGTCTATTTTTTGAGCGCTAGCGTTACGCCATCGGCGATCGGCAGCAGACTCAAAACGACTCGATCGTCAGTCGCCAGTTTTTGATTAAAGGCTCGAATCGTTTGGGTAATTTTGTCTTGGTCGTTGGAATCAGCAACTCGTCCTGACCAAAGGACGTTATCGATCGCGATCAATCCACCAGCCCGAATCAGTTGCAGGGCACGATTGTAATAATTCTCATAGTTACCTTTGTCGGCATCAATAAACGCAAAATCAAAGGTTTCGGCTTGAGTTTCGAGCAGGTGATCCAATGTTTCTAAAGCGGGAGCGATGTGCAAATCGATTTTGTCACTCACACCAGCCGCTTGCCAATAGCGACGGGCGATCGCGGTATAGTCTTCGCTAATATCGCAGGCAATCAGCTTGCCGTTTGGGGGTAGCGCCAAGGCGATCGCGAGAGAGCTATATCCCGTAAATACGCCCACTTCGAGGGTTTTTTTAGCTCCCATTAGCTGAACGAGCAACCCCATAAACTGACCTTGCTCAGGCGAAATTTGCATTCTGGCTTGAGGATGATTGGCAGTTTCTTGGCGCAGTTTGGCGAGAATCTCAGGTTCGTTGGGCGAGTTTGCTGCAATATAGCGGTAGAGGTCATCACTTACTCCAAAAGATTTTTTGTCCATCATGTCTCCCAAGTCGCTTTCAGGCTGATCGTATCGCTGTTACTCTAATAGTGGCGTTTGAGGAAAATAACGTGCGGCGATCGATTCAAATCCTTTTAGCTGTGATTTTAGCGGGTCTGTTAACGGCGTGTAATGCGAGTCGTGTGGCTCCTAGCAATCAAATTGTGCGACGCGCGATCGCGCTGCAAGTCTCTCAAACTCAGCAAGAACTCAGCCAGCAGTTGCGGCTAGAATCACCAAAACTGAAGGTCGATCGGGTCAAGGTGACGAGTCAAGAGCCTCTGACGATCCAAAATTTGACGGCTTATCGGGTGCATGGTAATTATGATTACACGCTCAAACTTTCTCAGCGATCGGTGACTCAAAAAGACAATCCGTTTGAGGTTTATTTGCAGCGACAAAGCGAAGGAAAAACTTGGCGACTCGCCCAACAGCAGCGCGAGGAGAATGGCTCAAGTTGGGTAACGCAGCTAGTAGAGTAACGGAAATTTTGAGCGATGAGTTTTGAAGCTAGGCAAAACTTAGCTGCCCGCACTTAGAAGTTGATTAGCCGTCAGTTTCAGTTCTGGGAAGGTAGGCGACTCGATCTCTGCTTGCCTCATGAAAAACTGCTCCTGATAGGAACTTTCCTTGAGGGTCAGCACCACCACTACAGATCGACTCGGATCAATCAACCAGTATTCAGGGATACCTCGCGCTGCATATTGAGCGCGTTTTCGGATGTAGTCACGTTGGTAGTTCTCTGTGTTCTCTCTACCAGGTGAGACGACTTCAGCAATCAGTTGAGGTGGCGGCATATCTAGCTTGATCGTCAGTTGCGATTGAGTCAGTCTTAAATGCTCCTTCCTTAAAACGACTAAATCAGGAAAGCGATTAGCCGCATCTCCACTTTGGAGAACTGGAACTTGAATTTGACAGGCATAGAGCTTGATTAGCCGACGCATCACGATTTGGGCGCTTGCTAACAGCCAAAATAGCTCTTGAGCAATTGCGTTGTTGGGTTCAGACTCTGGCAGCATCTCGACTAATTCCCCATCAATCAATTCATAGCGGCGATCGCTGC
>JAYVFW010000534.1:0-7915 GCA_043772715.1 Phormidesmis sp.
AGCTACAGATTGCTAATGAGACAATGCGGGTTTCAGACACCTAAATTCTTCAAAATAGCGAGTTCCCGTGAGAACCATTCTCATAATGAGAATTGCTGGCAATGCCATGCCCCTACGCAAATTCGGTTTAATTTAATTCACGATCGTTAATACACGCTTTCCATTTTGATTTCTTCGACTCCTTGCTCGTGATAAACAAACTCTTGCACTCGTAGGCGATATTCTCGCAGTGTCTCATCGACCCAGCCGCGATCGTGACTGTTGGCGTAAATATGCACCAACGGTTCGCCAGCGTCGGGCAAAATCAACACCCAACTATCGTGAGAATGGTTAAAGATTTTCACCCCATCAATTAGTTCTAGCGTCTCGACCGCATGACTCTCGACTAAATGACGCATCAAGGCACCCTTTACCGTCCAGGGGCAGCGCACTGAGTAGGTTTTGTGGGAAATCCGAGGACAGTCTGCCCGAATTTGCGCCAGCGTTCTCTCTTGTAGGGTCAGCATCTCGATCAGTTTGGCAATGCAAAACATGGCATCAAATCCAGGATGCAGTTGCGGAAAGATAAAGCCCATCTCGCCACTGCCGCCCAACACCGTGCTGTGATTGGTATGGCAAGCTTCCATTAACGCAGTCGGGTTGGCTTTGGTGCGAATGACTTTGCCATCGTGACGACGGGCAATCAGTTCGACCGCGCTAGAAGCATGAACGGGAACAACGATCGTGCCTCTGGGGTTTGAGGTCAAAATCATATCCACCATCAGCGCTGTCAGCGTCTCGCCCCGAATCGGGCTGCCTGTTTCATCGACTAGAACTAGCTGTTCTCCATTGGCAGACACTTGCGCGCCAAACGTTGCTTTCAGCGCTTCGACCACATGACCCAACTGATTGAGCAAGCCCTCGCGATCGGCGATCGTCGGAGCCGTCTGCGTCAGGCTCGCATTCAACACGACCGCATCGCAGCCAAACTTTGCTAACAGTTGCGGCAAGACTGCCCCCGAAACTGCATAAGCATAGTCAATGATTACTTTAGAACTGCTGTGCTGAACGGCTTGCAGATTCAGGTGTTTTTCAAACCCGCGACTGTAAAGATCAATCGCGTGATTGACGATCACTACATTGCCAATTTCATGAACCTGCGCCCGTCTGAAGTCTTCTTTAAAAAAAGCTCCCTCAATTCTCTTCTCAATGCTTTTAGAAATGTTGATGCCTTTGCGATCGAAGAATTCAATCAAAATGTGATCTGATCGCTCTGGGTGCACTCGCACATGAATGCCACCCACAACGCTCATCGTGGGCATCACTGATCGCGCTACTGGAATTGAAGTGGCTTCTAGATTCTGTACATTCACCCCGACCGACATTAGACCAGCAATCAGCGATCGCGACACCATACGCGAGATCGGACGCTGATCGCGCGACACCGTGACATGAGAACCTGATTTGAGAGTCGAGCCATAAGCCGCGCCCAGCTTGACGGCAAACTCTGGAATAATATCCACGTTGGCGAGTCCAGAAACGCCGCGCTGTCCAAATAGGTTGCGGTGAGCCGTATAACCCCAGATCAGATTAGTGTTAAGCGTTGCACCCGCCTCAACGCTTTTGCTCGGCCACACTCGCACATTCGGGCTAACCTGCGCCTCTTCGCCAATGCTCGACAGCGGACCGACCACTGCCCCTTCTAAGACGTGCCCCCGGCGATCGACCCTCGCGCCTCGCGCAATCACACAAGCGCGTAAATGGACTTCTTCGCCGATCATCACCCCATTCCAGACGATCGGGCGCTTGAGGTCAGCGTCGGCTCCGATAGTGACGTTATCGCCGATCGCCGTTCCGCCTTCAATGTGCACTCTGGCACCAATGCGGCAGTTATTGCCAATAATCGTCGGAGTCTTGATCCGAGACGAGGGATCGATGTAAGTATTTTCGCCGACCCACAGCCCCGGCGATCGCTCGGTGTAGGGAAACGTGAGCTTTACTTTTCGCAAAAGCCCGTCATATTGAGCTTCACGGTAGGCATCTAGATGCCCCACATCGCACCAATAGCCATCGGCAATATAGCCATACATCGGCTCATCTTTCTCTAGCAATAAGGGAAAGAGATCTCTTGAAAAATCAGCTTCTTCGTCAAAGGGCAAATATTCTAGAATTTCTGGCTCCAGAATATAGATGCCCGTGTTGACCGTATCTGAAAAGATTTCGCTCGTCGAAGGCTTTTCTAAAAAGCGCCGAATCCGATAATCTTCGTCAGTGATCACGACCCCAAACTCGATCGGGTTTGGCACTCGCGTCAAAATTAACGTCGCCTTAGACTGTTTGCGCTTGTGAAATTGAATGGCGGCAGTCAGATCAAAATCTGTGATGCTGTCGCCGCTAATCACCAGAAATGTGCCGTCTAGCAACTCGACAATATTTTTGACACAGCCCGCTGTGCCGAGCGGTTGATCTTCCTCAACGGCATAAGTCATCTGCACTCCAAACTCGCTGCCGTCTTGAAAATAGTCGCGCATGACATCGGGCAAGTAGTGCAGCGTGGCGATCACTTCTCGAATGTGGTGGCGCTTGAGTAAATTAATAATGTGTTCAGCGATCGGGCGATTGAGAATCGGCACCATCGGTTTAGGCAGATCGCAGGTAAGGGGGCGCAGTCGCGTTCCTGATCCACCTGCCATTAGCACTGCTCGCATACGGACTCCTTAATGATTTGCGCTTAATGGTGTCACTCAGCAGCGCGCGATCGCTGAAGTTTGGACAACTGAGGGTTGCTTAACTTTATTTGACAGTGCCATCGATTTTTGTGCCACCAAACCTCACAATTTTTAGCAAACTTGGCAGACTCACTGATAGGAGTTGATCAGGCTTGCTAGAATCGCTAGTAGTTCTATTCTCGTTGTTTTATCGTCGATTAGGGGTCATGAAATGGGAATACTTGGCTTTTTGGCATTAGTTGTTTACGCGGGTGGAGTTTGGAAATTTTGGACAGGCTTTCGGCGAACAAATTTTAGTCAAGGGCGGTTTTATCTAGCATTGCTGTGGCCCGTCTTGCTGGTCAGCAAATCCTATCGCCAAAATTTCACCAAAGCACTGAAGGGATAAGCTTTTGAATCAACCCTTAGACTGGCAGTCTCAAATGACTGCCATTGCCCAACGCTTTAACCACGAATATCGAGGAGAGCCATTCGACCTGCCCGAAGAAGTGCAAGCCATGCCGATCTTTCGAGAGCGCACCTCTGGCATCTTGCAAGCAAAGTTGACCTCTCCTTTTTGGCAACTTGCCCAACCGCAAAAAAATCAGCGCTGTCTAGATATTGGCTGTGGGGTCAGCTTTTTGATTTACCCCTGGCGCGACTGGGGGGCGCTGTTTTATGGGCAAGAAATCAGCGCCGTCGCGAGAGATTTGCTCAATACTCGTGCCCCACAGCTCAACTCTAAGTTATTCAAAGGGGTGAGTTTAGGCGCTGCCCATGAGTTGCCCCACGATGCCAATCAGTTTGACTTAGCGATCGCCACAGGTTTTAGCTGCTATTACACGATCGATTACTGGCTGACTGTTCTCTCTGAGGTCAAGCGCGTTCTCAAACCAGGGGGAGTCTTCGTTTTTGATGTGCTAAACCCCGAATCGCCGTTAGCCGAAAACTGGGCAATCTTAGAAACTTATATGGGGGCAGAAGCGATTTTAGATCCATTACCCGCGTGGGAAAAAGCCATCAAATCCGAGGGGGGAAAAATCGTCAAGACGTTGCCTGGTGAATTATTTCAGCTATACAAAGTGACATTCTAATTCTGCTCAAAAAATAGGGGACGTTACTTTTAGCAACGTCCCCACTCATCAAAATCCAGTTAGGATTGTGAATTAAATAACCTGCAAAACTCGCTGCTGCGTTTCAGTCGGCTTCAGCCCCCTAAATCCCCCACGAATGGGGGATTTAAGCCAAGCTTCTAGTTTCAAAGTCCCCCAGAATGGGGGATTTAGGGGGCAAAAGTCTCGGCGATGACAAACCACAAGACTTTTACAGGTTATTTAATCCACGATCGTTAGCCTATTTTACGGAATTCACCAAACTCTGCTGCGAAGGCTTAGTTTGATTGGGCTGTGCGAACGCCGTTTGCTCTAAGGCCGCAAGCGCTCGTGCATATTGAGGATCTTGCTTGGTGCCAATCAGTTTTGGATTGGTCGCCAAAAACTTACGTTGGGCATCGGTCAAATCGATCTTGATGTCTGGCGTAACGCCTTTGTGACTAATATCAGTCCCGTTAGGCGTGTAGTAGTGCGCGATCGTCACTGCCAACCCCGAACCGTCTGACAGCGAGTGAACCGACTGCACCAGCGCTTTGCCAAAGGTCTGGCTCCCAATGACAGTGGCGCGTTTGTTGTCTTTTAACGCTCCGGTCAGAATTTCACTAGAGCTAGCTGAGTTGCCATCAACAATCACCGCTAGCGGCAGTTTGGTCAGAGCATTGCCGTTAGAAACAAACTCTTCTTTGCCGCCCTTGCGATCAACCGTGCGAACGATCGCGCCTTTGTCCATCCACATCCGACTGATCTCAATGCTAGATTGCAGCAAACCACCCGGATTGCCCCGCAGATCTAACACATAAGCATTGACCTTTTGGTCCGATAAGTCTCGGATTGCCCGCTGCATCTGTTCGGCAGCGTGGCTACTAAACTCATTCAGTCGAATGTAGCCAACTCGGTTTTTACCTTCTTGCCTGAGGCTATAGCGAACAGCTTTTAGCTCAATCCTGGCTCTCGTTAGCGGCAGATTAAACTCGCTGGTGCCGTCTCGCCTAATTCTCAGCGACACCTTTGAGCCGACTTCGCCGCGAATCTGGTTTGAGGCATCTTCAACACTCATGCCTTTGGTTGCTTTGCCGTTAATCGCGGTGATGCGATCGCCTGCCTTAATGCCCGCTTTGATCGCCGGAGAATTTTCTAGTGGCTCAACTACGGTCAACACTTTTGTTTTTTCGTCGAGTTCTAACCGAATGCCGACTCCCGAAAGCTCTCCAGAGGTTTGGCTGCTGAGAGCCTCATATTGCTTGGGGTCCATGAAGCGAGTGTAGGGGTCATCTAGCTTCTTGAGGGCATCGCGCAAAGCATCGTAGGCTTGTGTGCGTGAGGTGTAGTTTTTGGTTAATAAGCCTTGACGAACGGCTCTCCAATCTGTCTTGTTGAAGGTGCCGTCTACATATTCGCGGTTAACGATTTGCCACGCTTCATCAACCACAGTTTTGGGGCTATCTTGCAACGCTGCTTTCACAGATCGATCGGAGCCAAACAAAGTGAGGGTAGCCGTAGCAGCCACTACGCCACTGCAAAGGGCAACTTGGAGAAGCGGGAAGCGCCTGGTAGGTCGGTTCATCGAGTTGTTTTAGGAGTGAAGTGGATAGCGGTCGCAGCGAGGCTGCATCTGGGGGCAAGCTTTGAGGTTGTAAATTTACGGCTCACCAAGCAATTGCCAATATCGTAGCGTTTTCAAATAGATTGTAATGAAGCGCGTCGATCGCGAAGTAACCTCCGAAATCAATCACGGAGCTAGTTTAGCTCTAGAATACACACGCCTACACTGAGAGTCACAGTGAATCATGACAGTTGGTGAAGTGTCTCTCTGAGAAGGCGAGGGTGATGCACTGACAGGTGTTTGAATTTTGAATGCAAGCTCTCTGCCAATCTAACTGAATCTAGATGGAATATTCTAGAGTTGGGCGACGAGTTTTATTAAGTTTTTTAACACTTGATTTATAGCCTTTTTGAAGCGTGAAATATTGGCTCGAAGAGAGTTTAATGGGGGGGGTTGTCTGTGATGGAGATCAGTAGCAATCAATACCGTTGGCGATCGTTAATCTTGCATCTGGCGATCGCGGGTGCTGCGATCGCAGGTGTGATCACGATGCAGCGCATCCAACTCAACAAAAGTTCGCTTTGGGTCGAGAACCCCCCGCAAGCCGAACAGCAAGAAACCTTACGATTGGATCTGTTGCAGAAAACCCCCACGTTCGGCTTTGACAATCTGATCGCCGACTGGACATTTCTCAACTTTTTGCAATATTACGGTGACGACGAAGCCCGCAAACAGACAGGCTATTCGTTAAGTCCTCAATATTTTGATTTAATCACTCGGCGAGATCCTCGATTTGTCGATAGCTATTTATTTTTGTCAGGAACGTTGTCTTATCAGTTGGGCGAGCCAACCCGATCGCTGGAATATCTGAAGCGGGGCACAGATGCACTTTCGCCTCAAAATCATCCGAGAGCCTTTACGGTGTGGCGCTATGCTGCGCTCGATCAACTGCTGCTATTAGGCGATACCCCTAGCGCGATTCACTCGTTAGAAATGGCATCAAAGTGGGCAAACGAAGTGCCTGAATATCGCGAAGCGGCGGCTATTTTTCAAGAGACTGCTAATTTTTTGAAGACTGATCCCGATAGTCGGCTGGTGCGATTTCAGGCGTGGAGTTCGGTTTATCAACAGGCAGAAGCGATGAGCGATCGCAAGACTCAAGCCCGCGCTAAACAAGAGATATTAGCTTTAGGAGGCGTGGAGAAAGTAGACGCGCAAGGAAGACACTTCTTTGCCTTTTCACAACCTACAAAATCGCAGCCAAGTTTGCCGGACTCAGCAAAATAAAAGTCCCCTAGCGGGTAATAGACTTTACGCATCCCAGCGCTTCAATAAAAATAGAAAGACATCTATAAATTCTATGAAGAGTCAAGACACTTGCAGGTTTGGAGTTCAGATTGCGTTTAGCTCGATCGTCCTCATATTTTGTATGTTTAAGCTCACCGTTACCCCAGAAAGTCAGGGCAGCAACGCCATTTACTGGAGCGGGATCACGAGCATTTTGGCTTGGTGGATGCCTTCACCGGGCGGCAGAAGAGAGGGCGTGCCATCTGTTGAAATGGATCACGTCAACATTGAAAAAGCTGATACAAAGATTGCCGGAAACACTCAAGATGTTTCTCTGAATATGGATCGTGAGTCTCTACGATCGCTGACCAAAAACTAAAATTTCTTCAACCTAAAAGCTGCTGAATCATGCGGTTCGACTGTGATTCATAGCTGCCGCCAAACAGGTTGAAGTGATTGAGAACGTGATAGAGATTGTAAAGCGTTTTGCGCGATTGATAGCCAGATTCTAATGGGAAAATCTGGTGATAACCTCGATAGAACTCAGCCGGAAATCCCCCAAACAATTCTGTCATTGCTAAGTCAACTTCACGATCGCCCCAATATATGGCAGGGTCAAAAATCACAGGTTCACCTGATTGAGTAACGGCTGCATTGCCTGACCACAAATCACCGTGAACGAGAGCAGGCTGAGGCGTGTGTGCTAACAGTTTGGGGATCGCAGTGAGTAAGCGATCGCCCTGGGGAAAATGCCCACCTTTTTGTCTGGCTAACTGAATCTGATAGCCGATCCGATGACGGGTAAAAAAATCACTCCAATCGGATGTCCACGAGTTGATTTGAGGAGTCGCCCCGATCGTGTTATTTTGCTCCCAGCCGAAAGCAGTCACTTTTTTGACTTGGTGAAGTCTTGCTAGTTGTCGCCCCATTTCTTCCCAGGCTGGGCTGGTTCCTCGCCCCAAATCTAACCACTCCAAAACAATGTAGGCGAAGTCATCTACAGTTCCCCAACAAATTGGAGTTGGAACCAAAATCGTGCCCGTCTCCCGCATTTGCTGAAGTCCTAGCGCTTCGGCTGCAAACATGGCGGCTTGGCTAGCTTGATTGAGTTTGACAAAATAAGTCTGCGTGCCATCGGTGAGACGATAGCCTTGATTGATGCAGCCGCCACTGACAGGGCGACGATCGAGACTCTCCAATCGTCGCCCTGTTGACTGATACCAAGTGAAACGGTGTAGGTGGCAGATAATTTTTGGTGCATCGTCCCCGTCTAGGTTGCATCCCTG
>JAYVFW010000535.1:0-2792 GCA_043772715.1 Phormidesmis sp.
TGATGTGCATAGAATTTTATGACGCAGGTTAGGTTTATTATTGGTGATCGCGCTTTAAGCGATCGAGATATCCCGGCTCTGCAAAAATCCGCCCAGGTCATTATCTCGGTTTAGCCAGCCCGTTAGAAAAACCTCCTGAGTGGGGTTAGAATTCACTCGCTGATTGCGATAGTTGACGCGACCGCGAACAATTTTTTGAGCAGTTTTAGCGTTGTTATTAGCTAACAGAGCCTTTTGGGTGCCCGGACCAAAGATGCCATCAGCGCTAATGCCCAATGCCTCTTGAAGAAACTCGATCGCGCCTCCTACCCCAAAATTAACTGCTGTGTCGAAATGCACGATCGCCAAAGGCAACACCATCAGCGGCGCTTGTGAGGGTTGCCAATACATTGAAAAATAGATGTCGTGGACTTCTTTGTCCGTGATCCGGTCTACCCCTTGAGTCGGTAGTCGATTGTTGATGCGGTAGGTGTTGTAGGTATTTTGAATCACGCCCTTGTTAGTCGCTCCACCAGGATCATTAGGATCATTCACATATCCTCCTTCCCAGAGCAAGGTGAACTTAAGAGCAGCCGCAAGAGCATCAGAAGTCGGCTGATTTTTTGCCCCAAGGGTGGGTGTGACTGGCATCACGGGAGGACGCATATCAATCAGTTTTCGAGCAAAGGTGGCTCCAAATATGCCTGTGCTGGCGTTGTTGAGATGCACCGCTTTGCAAAAGCGATCGAGCGCATCTTGGGTGACTGCCCCAAACACGCCATCAATGGCAGTGCTGATGTCAGTTCCCGGCATAAACCCGATCGCGCTCAGACGAGTTTGCAGATCGATAATCAGTTCTTTATCGCTCGTCAGTGTTGCTAAATTGACAACCGCGTTTCGTTCAACCAAATCTTTTAGATGCATGGCTTAACTCCTATAACTACGCGTATGGTGCCCTACACGAGAAATGAGGATTAGTTTTATGTCCAAAAATTAATATTTAGCCTCCAAAACCTGCTTTTCTACCAGAGGTAGGACTGTATAAATTGTTAAGTGATTGTAGTCTAGCGTTGAAGGGAATAAAAACACACTCATGCAGATTCAAACACCAGACTGGGTTAAGCACGCTGTCTTTTATCAGATATTTCCCGATCGATCATCAATCACAACCAACAACAGCGCAAATTCAAAGAACAATATCAACAGCAAGGAGAAATTACAGGCGACAAATCAGAAGCTAGTTAATCGTGTTGGGATCAATGCCGAGCGATCGTAGTCGTTCCGCGAGTAGGCTATAAGCTCTGGTGCCTTAACCTCATTCTACTGATGGAGGAAGGCTTCATCGAAAGAAGCTAACCTATGCACGGCTATACGTAAAGGTGAATCTATGGTGAACCTGACACCAACTCATAAGACAGAAATTGCAGTGGTTACGATCGCAATCCTGACCGCTACAGTTGCACCCTTCATTGCTTCGCTGCCAAACTCGGTCGCCGCTCAAACTGCAAACTTTTCAGACACGTCAGACCACTGGGCGCAACCCTTCATTGCCAGATTGGCAGACCGGTAATATTGTGACTGGATACCCCGACGGCACTTATCGTCCAAATAGCTCGGTTGACCGAGATGAATTTGCAGCGATCGTTCGAGATGCTTTTGATCAAAGTAAAGAGCGTAGCATTTCTAGCGGCAGCGCCTTTAAGGATGTGCTCAAGGATATTGGGCAGCACCTGCGATCAAGGAGGCATACGAAACGGGATTTCTCTCTGGCTATCCAGGCGGTTACTTTCGTCCGAGACAGCCTGTGAGTAAGGTAGAAGCGATCGCATCACTGGCGCGGAATCTAGAGTTGCAAAAGGCAGCGCAAACGCCTCAGCAATCTGCTGCCCCTGTTCCCTCAAATCAGCCAACTCGCCCTCAGCAACCTAAAGGGCTGATGTTCCCGATGGCATCGACAGCGCTTTTAGCGCCATTGATCCGTCCTGTAGTTGCTGCTGCTGCAAACACTCAACCTAACGCCGCAACGCCAGTTACCCCCAACAAAACAAGCCAACTTAAGACTCAATCACCGTCTGCGTTGGTGAAGCAATACTATCAGGATGCAACCCGAATTCCTGCTTATGCGGTTGATGAGGTTGCCGCCGCAACGAGAGCAGGCATTGTCGTGAATCATCCGAATGTTAGAGTTTTGAATCCAAACCACCCTGCGACTCGTGGAGAAATGGCAGCTTTAATTTATCAAGCTCTAGTCAGTCAAGGTCGGGCTGAACCGATCTCCGATCAGCCGACTGTTCAGTACATTGTCCGGCAACCCTAACGGTAAGACTGACGCGCTTATGTCAATACGGTATCTCCTTGAGTTAGATGCTCAGTGATAGATCGGGGAGCGCGATCGCGCATTTAATAAACCTCCTGCATGAATCCGGACAGCCCTCTTCACGTGGCGCTCCAGCTTGCATCATCAAACTTTGGACCTCGGCTGCTCCGCAATTTCATGCACGACATCGGCAATCAGATCGTTTTGGGGACGTTCATTGGCACATTCCTCTATTGTCTGCTGGTGCTGCGAAATACTCGAGGCGAAGGGTTTGATAAGTTTGTGCCGCAGCTTTCTGTTACCGTTGGCATGGGGTTAGCGATTTTTAGCACTCTCGTTTTGATTTATTTTATTCATCATGCTTCTACAATTATTCAAGCTTCTTCCGTGATCTCAAACGTGAGCGATGAGTTGGAGCGGACGATCGACCACTTGTTTCCCCAACAAATTGGACAAAGTTCACAGAACAATCAACATCAAATCGGAGAAATTCCAG
>JAYVFW010000536.1:0-25816 GCA_043772715.1 Phormidesmis sp.
CAGATAGGTGCTGCCCTGCTTTTTCGTCCAGCCAATGCGCTCGATCTCGGTGCCAATTTGGGCGATCGCGTCTGAGAGGTCGATCGGGTCGTTAGAAAACTCCACATCAGGAACATTGACTTTCACCGCCTCGACTTCTTTAGAGACTTGAGGCGCGATGGTTTCTTCAGGCAAATCTGCAACCTCCTGACTGTAATCGTATTCAACCTCAACGGGAGCTTGCGCCGCTTCGGGCAAATCTAACCCAGGGAATGTAGAAAGGAAGTCGTCTGAGCCGCTATGGGTGAATGCGGGCTGCTCAGGAGCCTCTGGCTGACGATCGCTGATGGCTTTAGGAGGCGCGATCGCTTCAGGCTCCTGGCTCTCAAACATCGGCAGCTTGGCATCTTTCAGCGCATTCAACGACGCAGCCGAAAACTCTGACTCTCTCGGAGCCTCTGTTATTAGCTGCGCTTGAACTCCGTAAGAAGGTATCGTCGGCGCAATGCCCAACACCTCCATCGCCCGGATTCTGGCGTGATCTTCAGCGACTTCAATGCGATCTGCCGCCGCCATTCCCGTTGCTAAAATAGCATTTCCGACCTGCACCAAAGCGCGTACCACGAACTGTCCGTCGTGAATTTGCACGAGTTCAGAAGTCAGCGCCCCGGTCGGATATTGACTGCGGAGTTGAGCAAACAGACTGTGACTAGTGGACTGGGTTGGTGCGCCGCTCAAAGACGATTCGCGGGCGGCAAACAGCGAAGCAGGAGTCAGATCATCAGACATGGCAAAACGAGAATTGTTCAGCGTGAGATGGGTTGCATTCATGTTCATTATAGAAAGTGGTAGGGACAATACTTTTACAGACGACTGCCTACTGGCAATCTACCGCAAGAGTGGCGATCGTGCTCACTCAATGTGAGAGAGTCTAAAATCAGAGAATATATCAGACTTTGAACGCTTGATCATTGAAATCATCTAAAAGGTTTCTCACAATACCAGCATCCCCCTCACTCAGTTGCTATAGTTAAGCGCTTAAGATCTAGAACTTTATAAGCCAAATACTCAGAAATGTACAAATCTGTGTCTTTAGAAGGTCAAGAACCGCTCCGCATCAACTTTGAGCGCCAACTCAAGCGCATCCAGCGAGATGTCTTGCGAATGGGTGCCTTGGTTGAGAGTTCTTGCAATATGGCACGGCAGGCATTGTTTGAGGGAAATTTAGAGGCACCCGATCAGATTATCTTTCAAGACAAGCAAATCGATCGCCTCTATAAGCAGATCGAGCTAGATTGCGTCAATTTAATCGCCCTGCAATCACCCGTGGCTCAGGATCTGCGGCTTCTCAGCGCTCTGATGCAGCTCGTGCGCGACTTAGAAAGGATCGGAGACTATGCCAAAAACCTGGGAGAAGTGGCGGTGCGGCTGTTTCCCTATCCCGTTTCTCCTTACATGGGGCAAGTGCGGCTGATGTTCGATCGCTGTCGTGCCATGTTGGCGATGAGTCTGGTATCTCTGTCAAACCTCGATGCTGCCTCTGGGCTAGAAGTGCGCGATAAAGACGATGCGGTCGATTTAGATTACGAAACTCTCTACACGCTGCTGACTCAGCAATCGGATGTGCCCGGAGCCGTCGAACCGATCGTGCTGCTAGTGCTGCTGATTCGTCATTTAGAACGCATGGCTGACCACGCGACAAATATTGGTAAGCGAGTCGCCTATATTGTCACCGGGCAGCGGTGAATTACCCGACGCTCATCTGAGTACAGTATGTCTAGATCAAATGGTGTTGGTCACCGATTCCTAACGTCATTTTTATAGGAATTTTGTCAACCCGTTACCTTTCATGACAAGATTGAAAGGCAACCCGCTTTTAGAACCTTTAAGCAACGATCGTAGGAATGACCTTTAGGTCAGCTTAGAGTGATCAAAATTGCGGTTGAGCTACCTGGTTTAAGACATTCGATAAGACCATCCCGTAAGTGTTTGGAAGATGGGTTTTAAAGGGTGGATTTGGGCAACTAAGCAGACGGTAGCGTTAAATCAAGTTAAACCTTTGAGAGATTTAGAGGTTGAAACTGCATTGCTCACAGGCTCCCAACTGTTGAAATGGGACTCACAGGCTGGTGCCATATGACCTTCGCGTTAGACGGGGTTCATACAAGCGCTGTGACAGAGAGCAACACACCAAACGACAGAACGAAGACATACGAGGACATATCGCTGCATGGAATTCTCGATCGCCGACCTATTGGCAAATTTTATAGATGACAAACTAGTTGCACCGAAGGCTCTAGAAAAAAAGTTAGAGTGCTACGATGAAGCCAGTCTTCGGAAGCTGCAAATTGCGCTGGATGCCTTAGAAAAGGTGGGTATCTTAGTCAAAGAGCGAGGCAAATATCGGCGGGTTGCAGAAGAGAGCGTGGTCGAAGGAAAACTGCGCTGTTCGAGCAAGGGCTTCTGTTTCGCGATTCAAGATATAGAAGGCTCAGAAGATATATACATTCGTGAAAGTCAACTCAGCCACGCTTGGAACGGCGATCGAGTGCTAGTGCGCGTCACCAAAGAAGGCAGCCGCCGCCGTAGCCCTGAAGGAGAAGTGCGGCTGATTTTAGAGCGCTCAAATCCCTCAGTGTTAGCGCGGATCAAAAAAGCAGAAACGGGTGATTTTCGGGCAGTGCCTTTAGACGACCGCTTGCTGTTTGAGCTGAGTTTAAATGAGAACGGCAAAGCGTTAGATGAAGCGATCGATCATCTCGTTCACGTTGAGGTAGAGCGCTATCCCCTAGGGCAGCACGCACCGCTGGGCAAAGTCGCCAAAATTCTCGGCACCGATTCAGAAGCCGCAGATGTAGACATTGTTTGCTGCAAACATGACTTGCCTCGCGGCTTCTCTGAAGCCGTATTAACCGCCGCTAAAGGGCTGTCTAACAAAATTACCAAAGTCGAACTCAAAAAGCGCTTAGACCTGAGCGAGTTGACCACGCTCACCATTAAATCTCATGCGGCTGACAGCGCTGATGATGCCATCACGCTCGATCGCACAGAAGACGGGCACTGGCAGCTAGGCATTCACATCGCTGACGTGGCTCACTATGTCGAGGCGGGTTCTGCATTAGACCGAGAGGCGCAAAAGCGGGGAGTTTCGGTTTATTTGGGTGATCTAGTATTGCCGATGTTGCCAGAGCAAATTACCGATCAGCTCTGTTCACTTCAAACTGAGAAAGACCGACTCGCGATCTCCGTTTTGCTGATTTTGAATGACCAGGGGCAGGTCGTCGAGTTTGAGATTCAGCCCAGCGTGATTCAGGTTAACTATCAACTCAGCTATCATCAAGCAGAGCTAATTCTGGCAAATCAGCACACCGAAGAGGTGCAAGCCTTTGAGCCTGTGTTTGCGATGATGACTCAACTCGATGCGCTCAGTCATGCGATCAAAGAGCAACGCCGTCAGCGAGGCGCGTTTGAGCTGAACCTGCCAGAAAAGATTTTTGCCCGATCGGACGGGTCAGAATCGCCTGAAGAAGTCGGTAAATATACGTTCAGCAAATTCCACTACGATGATGAGGGCGCTTTGGGGGCGGTGGTCGTGTCTTCAACACTGCCGATTCACTCGATGATTGTGGAATTGATGCTGCTGGCAAATCAAACGGTTGCCACTCACCTGCAATCTTTAGAGATTCCGGCGGTCTACCGCGTTCACCCTACGCCTGACCCGGATGATGTGCAAGAGTTGATTAAACTCGCGGTGAGCATGGGCATCGAACTCAAGCTAGAACAGGAAGATGTCGTTCGCGCTCAAGACTACCAAAACTTTACTCATAAGTTCGCTGAATCTGACTCTGAGCGAGTTTTGACCTATTTGCTGCTGTCTACGCTCAAGCCTGCTTTTTATAGCACCACGCCAAAATCACACTTTGGTCTGGCGTTAGAGCAAGGCTATACTCACTTTACGTCTCCGGTGCGCCGCTACCCTGATTTGTTGGTGCATCGGGCACTTCACGCGCTGTTTGAAGAAGGACGCGATCGTCGCTCAACTCGTGCTAAAGAAAGCGTTAACCTGCGCCACAGTTCGGCTCACGGTCAAGTTACCTGGAATGTGTTGCCCCCCGAAATTCAGCAGGAGCTAGAAAATCACTTTAGCGCAGTGGTGGTTCATCTCAGTGAGCGAGAAAAACTTGCCCAAGATGCCGAAAACGATCTAGAAGGGCTGAAAAAAGCTGAACTGATGAAAGAACGCACGGGTGAAGTCTTTCACGGTCTGATTACGGGAGTTCAGTCCTATGGTCTGTTTGTAGAAATTGAAGAACTGCTCGTTGAAGGACTGGTACACGTTAGTTCTCTTAAAGATGATTGGTATGAATTTCGCTCTCGGCAGCAAACGCTAGTGGGGCGCAAAAACCGCAAACAATATCGGTTGGGCGATCGCATCGAAGTTCAAGTGAAGAGCGTCGATTATTATCGTCAGCAAATTGATCTGATTGCGGTCGGCGGTGGCAGCGAAGCAACCGAAGAAGACCTGGCAAATGAAGATGCTCTGCCCGACCAGGAGTTTGAGGGTGAGGAATAACGAAGCCTCTCGTCCCCTAATTTTGGGGATCTCAGGCGCTTCTGGGCTAATTTATGCAGTTCGGGCGCTGAAGTTTTTGCTAGAGGCAGACTATGAGATCGAACTGGTTGCCACCAAAGCGACTTATCTAGTGTGGCAAGCCGAGTCAGGCATCCGAATGCCGCCAGAGCCGATGCAGCAAGAAAAGTTTTGGCGGCAGCAGTGCGGGGTCGAAGCCGGGGGCAAGCTCACCTGCCATCCTTGGGGAGATGTGGGGGCAAACATTGCCAGTGGCTCATTTCGGACGATCGGAATGCTGATTATGCCGTGCAGCATGAGCACCGTTGGCAAGCTAGCGGCGGGACTCAGTTCTGATTTATTAGAGCGAGCGGCTGACGTGCAGCTTAAAGAAGGTCGTAAACTGGTGATCGTTCCTCGCGAAACGCCCTTGAGTTTGATTCACCTCCGCAATCTAACGACACTTGCAGAAGCCGGAACTCGCATTGTTCCGGCAATTCCTGCCTGGTATCACAACCCCAAAACTATCGAAGACCTAGTTGATTTTGTGGTTGCCCGCGCTTTAGATCAGCTAGACATTGATTGTGTGCCGCTCGATCGTTGGAAAGAAGGATAGGATCAAATTTGAATAAACTCCCTCTTTATCAAAGATGCCGATCATTCGTTTAATACTACTGCTAGGAATTGCTGGAACTTTGCTCCTGTTTGCGCTGCAAAACTGGACTCCTTCCATGCAGCTAGTATTTTTGGGAATACGATCGCCCGCTTTTCCATCATCCTTGTGGGTTTTGGGCGCGATCGCGGCAGGCATTCTCACTGCACTGGTGATTGCGGGGCTTTTTCGCTTGACGGGGTTTACGGCACAGCGACAGGTTAAAGGACGCAAACCTGCATCATTTGCTCAAAATCCTGCTAATCGCTCTGCTTACCAGGCTCCTAGAGAAACCGAACGCACCCAAACCCGCACCCCTTGGCAAGCAAAGCCGCCGTCTGCATCAGTTAGACAAGACGAATCCGGCTCTGATTGGGAAGACGACGCTTCAGATTGGTTTGATGACGAGGCAGACGATCTCCCCAAAAACTGGGAGCCAGACACCCGACGACGAGCAGATTATCAGGCAGAAACCAGATCCGAGCCTGGTGCCGCAAAACCTGAATCGGTCGTAGACGCTGATTTTCGGGTAATCGTGCCACCCTTTCGCAATCTTGACCGAAACCCAACTGACGACGATTTTGATAAATAGTCCGATTCAATTTGTGTACGGGCATGGCACGGTCGTATCCACTAGCTTTGCAAGTAACCGACACGATTAATCGGCGTTGCTGAATGCAAGTATGAATCTGTCTATCGAGGCTGAATCCTTTCGCTCCCTAAATCCCCCAATTTTGGGGGACTTTAAGATTCTGGTTCCCCTCAAACTTGGGGGGCTAGGGGGGCAATTCATATTTGCATTCAGCAACGCCATCTACGATCAACTATCTAGCTTTTGAGGGTAGTCTCCAAATTCTTTCCAGGCTCTCAACTTTATTGCGCTGGACAATTTTGCGGTAGCTACGATGCTGTTTGTAGACCGCGCATCCTAAGACAGGTGTTGCGAGCAGACAAATTGCTAGCACTCCTAAGAAAACTTCTTGGTTTGTGGCATGGCTACTAGCTGTCTGCGGCTGGCTATCTTGCTTTAAGCTGGGCTGTCCATCTAAGGAAATGGCTTCTTGGGTGGGAATAGTTGCGATCGCTCTTGTCGTCGTCAGGGAAAGTCCGAGGCTGAGAAAAAAGATCACAAGCAGGCGAGAAATCATGATCGCTCTCCGACTGTTTTTTGTTCTCCCACAAACTAGCCTGAATAAGTTGAGAAAAAATCACTGGAATTCAGTATTTATTGATACTTTATCAGCTTAACTTTTAATTAAAGTTTCTTAATTTTCATGACTATAGATTTTGCCAAATTTCATCACAGCGAAACCGCTTAACGCTAGTGTGGAGATAGAAGTCTAGTCAGTTTAACTAGGAGCGTTTCTTGTTAAAAGGCGTTAATCTTTATCTCGTCGGAATGATGGGGGCTGGAAAGACCACGATCGGGCGCTTGCTGGGACAGCACCTTGACTACCGTTTTTTTGACACCGATGCTGTGATTGAGCAAGCAGCCACGCAACCTATCACCCAAATTTTTGCTGAATCTGGAGAAGCCGCTTTTCGGCAGCTAGAGACTCAGGTTTTAGCCCAGTTGTCGCCCTACACCCGACTCGTGATCGCGACGGGTGGCGGAATTGTTCTCAAGCGCGAGAACTGGAGCTATTTACGACACGGGGTTGTGGTGTGGCTTGACGTTCCGATCGAGCAACTGCATCAACGTCTTCAGCACGATACGAGTCGTCCAATTCTTCAAAACGCCAATCTGAAGGAAAAACTGCAAACACTCTCCGATCAACGCCAGTCGCTCTATGCTCAAGCAGATTTACAGATCACCGTGATGACTGACGAATTAGCCACCCAGGTTGCTGCAAGAATTGTGGAAGCGATCGCTCAAAAATGTCAGGAAAAATCACAGATCAACGAACGCCTCAGACTAATGAATCAAGAGACTCCCTATCAGGTCGAACCTTAAAAAATTGACGATCGACCATAAGCCAGTTTCACCCATGACCGATCTCTCAAACTCGCTAAATCAAATCATCATCCAATGCAGAAGGAATGCCCAGCACAGTGCAGGGAAACGCTTTTCCTAATTGCTGTACTAAAGGATGCTGGGCAGATTCACAGCCCAAAATCAGCAGAGACGCAGATTCAGCTTGAACGACGCTCCTTAATTCTTCGTCAACAGAGCCAAAGCGAAGATGAGTTTTAAGAGAACCGCGCCACTCATCAGCTAAACAGCGAGCTTGCCAGAGAATCCGATCAGCGCGTTCAAACACGTCTGCCATACCCATTTCAAGATTAGAACTGCCTTGCTCATCAAGAGCGGGCAACTCTGCCAATGCCGTTCTGGGGCGAACGAAATCATTAGAAGCCAGACAAAGGCGATCGGACGAGTCTTGCGGATCTCGTGACCATCGCTGCATTGAGTCGATCGTGTCAGCAAAACCAGACCGCTTCTGACTGGCTCGGTTATCTACAACATAAACCACTTGAACGGTGACCTGGTTTCTTGTTGCTAACCGGGTTTGGTGAGCAATCCATAACGTCAGGTCGAGCGCGGTTTGACTGCATGGAGAACTCGAATAACCCACAACCAAATTAATTTCTTGATCAGAATTAGCCTGAAGCGAGTGTGCCTGTGGTAAAAGCACCATTTTATTCACTAAATCGCTGCGACCTAGCGTGCTTTGAAGACGCACCAGCATGGATAGGATATTCACGGTAAAAACCTCTCATGATCAGGGTTTGCGAGAGGTGGGTCAGGGTTTCTGCCCCTAGCGGTTCTTAAGTAAGCGACGCTAGGAAACCAACCAGGAGACCCCAATGGCTGCTGCTCATAAAAGCGTGCGCCTTGGGCACTCCTCCCATTGCCGACGGAGTTAGCTGACGGGCTAAGACTGGAAGGTGTCTCTCTCAAGCTCTCTGAGATTCGCCCCAAAATAAGGTTGGTTCCTCCGCTTTGAATGGAATAATCGACCCGATTAAACAGGTCAACCTTGCATTCAGATTAGGCTACCCACTCAAATGACGTACACAACGATGAAATGACGAGCTAGTACAGACTGGCACAAAACTCATCCGTGACTAATCTACGGTAGCTGATTTGTAAATCTCTGATACTTTGAAGACAAAATCACAGGTGAATTCAATTTGTCATCGATCTTTGACCAGTCTAACAAGCCCCAAAATTATAACAGTGTCGACTAACTCCCTGAACGTTCCCTTAGAAATGTATACGAAATCACAAAGACTATTTCTAATCAGCGCTCCTAGCCGAGGTTGACTAAGAACTCAAGTTCGATATCTCTCTAAAGATAGAGTTTATAACTTCAATTTTTTATAGTTTTGATAAAGCTGTGTAGAGTCTCACACCTTTAGTAAGGTTAAGAAACTCTACATGAATTTTTGTAGATTAACAGAGTTGAGAATCGGTGGCGGTTTCTAACATTTTCTTATACAGACGAGTCGTTCTTGCAGATCTTTGAAACTTACCTAAAAGTTCTAGATAGGCAAAGGGAATCACGATCGGCCAAAAAAGTGTTGCGATCGCAATCACGACCATCGAAAGCTGCTTTTCACTTTTGGTTAAACTTAAATCTTCCCGAAAGAAACCGAGCCAATTTACAAACAAAATTGGCATTAAGAGACTGTAGAAAGCAATAAAAAATAGTAAGAGTGGGTGCATTGCAACAACGCTCCTTGATAAACTTTTTGACTCGCTGAGGACGTTTTTCTAGCTGGTCTTCTTCTAGATCCTGAATCCATTAAACCTAAGCCGAACCGCTCTCTCTCTATCAAATCAGTCATTAGGTGGGATTCCATGAGCGTGAACACTGAAGCAGCACGGACGATGTTTCAGGAACAAGTAGTTCTACGCATTGATCGGGGGTCTGTAGCGATTAGCGGCACTCAAAAAACAGGCAGAAAAAACGTTCGATAGGTCTGTCTTGAGAGTTGCAGAGCCAAAGCTTCACTTCCTCATTTTCTACGATGCATCTGCATTTTAGCTTGCTCTAAAATATTCTAGCTAGAGACAATGCGCTGCAAGCGTGCTTAACTTTACTATCTAACCTTGAGATCAGCCGTCAGTCTTCTGACCATTGGAAGAGTCAAGTGTGACAGATGACCTATGCCTTGTTAAACAATAACCACACTCCAGCTAAGGCAACAGCAACGCCAAAAATGGCTCTGAGAGTAACTTTCTCACCCATCAATAGGGCGATCGGCAGAATAAAAAGCGGGCTAGTATTAGTCAGCGCTTGTGCCACTCCGGTTGCTGCATATTTGAGAGAGATCTGCTGTAACCAAATTCCTAAGTAAGTGCTGATGAAGGCAGTTCCGGCAACGGTGATCAACAAGCGCTGAGATGACAGAGGTTTAAATAGTTTCTCTCTGGGCGTTTGTCGAATTGCGACCCACATCAACAACACGAGCGTGCCTCCTATCAGCCGAATTAGCGTACTCAAAAGCGGGTCGATGTCAGTTCCGCTTAAAGCGGCTCTGGAAAGCACCGCTCCGATCGATTGCCCCAGTGCAGCCAGAAACCCAAACCCCAGACCTCGCAGGGGGCGCAAATGAGCTTGAGCGGATTCAGGAACCCGTTCAGCCACTACCCAAAACACGCCAGTTAGGGTGAGTCCGATTCCCCACCAGGCAACTGAGGAAAGACGTTCTTGCAAAAATAACATGGCGAGCAAGGCAGACAGCGACGGCGCTAGCGTTTCGAGCAACAGTGTTCGTCTCGCCCCAATGCAGTTGAGCGCGTTAAAGTAAGCCGTATCTCCAAAGCCAATTCCTAAGATTCCGCTTAGGAGCAACAGACCCCAGTGGGTGGCGTTAATCGAGGGTAGGGCTTGCCCACGCAACAGCAGCGTCAAGACAATGAGGACGATCGCGATCCATCCCTTGGTCAAGTTAAGAATTAGGGGAGAAAGCTGCCGTCCGACTTTGCTATAAATCACAGAAGCACTTGCCCAGATTAAGGCAGCACTAAGAGCGGCAAACTCTCCTTTGAATAGGAAAATGAACGAAAAAAAATCGAGAGGCATGAGCGACGATCTCAATTCACAAAATTCAACCCTAACGCCTTTTATCTCAGTCGCCAAAGCAGTTAGGTAGTTGGCTTGAAGGACTACGATCTGACTAGCGCAAAAAGTTCTGGAGGCAGTAATGCCAATTTGATTTGTGGATGTGGCAGATCCGCATGAGGGCACGGCAGTGCCATGCCCGTACAGCAAGGAGCCGTGCCCTCTCGCGATCGTTTTTGAAATTGGCGTGAGATTACAGAAATGTTTAGATCAGAGCGGTTTTGCATCCCGACCGCTAGAGTAAAAAGTAATTCAAACCGCAATAACATTCCAGGAGCGAATGCATGGCACACGCACAGCAAGGTGATAAAGTTCGAGTTCACTACACGGGCAAGTTAGATGATGGCACCGTGTTCGATTCATCTACTGAGGGCGAACCCTTGGAGTTTACGATCGGGGAAGGAAATATCATTCCCGGTTTTGAGATAGCCGTGCTGGGAATGAGTCCGGGTGATTCTAAAACAGAGACGATTCCGATCGAGCAGGCTTACGGACCGCATCGAGAAGAAATGGTGCTGGTGGTCGATCTCGCCCAAATGCCAACCGAGTTAGACCCAGAAGTGGGGCAACAACTCCAAATCCAGCAGCCTTCAGGAGAGGCGATTCCGGTCGTGATCACCGACATTTCTGACTCAGAAGTCACACTTGATGCCAATCACCCTCTAGCTGGAGAAGATTTAGTCTTTGAAATTCAACTGGTTGAGATCGCTTGACCTCTAGGCTCATGCAACTTTAACGAGGCTTTGCAGGTCGTGATCTACGAAACCGCAAAGCCAATTTTTTTAACCAATTTCCGTAATTGATTTATATCAAACTGAAGACGATCGCTAGACAGAAACTCGTTTATATTGCTTTCTGTAACAGATAAGCATTAGCAAAGACCGTTGTATTTTTGGGTGATCTTACTCATCTCCTATGAGGTATGCTACACAGGGATTTGACAGGCTCAGAACCCGGATCTTAGCTGCTTGATATCCTCTCGACGTTTGACAAGGCTGCTTGTGCATGGTTTCTATCTATATGGATTCGTTAATCGTTAAAAAATTATGAGGAAGGGACTGCTGCACAAGCCCATCGCTGTTTTTGGCCCTATTGTTGACAAGGTGATCTTCACCCATGTGGTAGTGATCGGGTTGCCGACTATCGTCTACTACTGCATTTTGAAGAGTGGATGGAATCTGCTGCCCTTACACCTGCTCATCCCGATTCTCTATTTTGTGACTTCGGTGGTGGTGATTGGTGAAGCGATGTCAACGGCGATCGCCTACTCGTCTCCGCGCAAACAAAAGCCCAGGCTAGGGGCACTGCAACGGTTTTTGCGGATGCCGCGCCCTTACGCCATGCAGAGAGATGACTTGTCTGAGCCAGATCGTCCGCTACCCAAATGTTCGTTGATTGTGGTGGCTTATCTGCCTAACGAGCAGCACATCATTCTCAGCACGCTCAAATACATTCTCAATCACGTCGATCGCCCTGAGGCGGGGCTAGAAGTAATTTTGGCTTACAACAGCCCCATGCGGCTACCCATTGAAGATGAGCTAGAACGATTAGCAGAGCGACATCCAGAACTCCGGCTGCTGCCGGTTGAAGAAAGCCGCTCTAAAGCAGAAAACCTGAATGCCGCGCTAAAAATCGTCACGGGTGAAGTCACGGGCATTTTAGACGCTGACCATCGCCCTAACGCTGACTGTTTTCATCGGGCTTGGGGTTGGCTTGCCAGCAATCGCTATGCGGTCGTGCAGGGTCGAAATGTGATTCGCAACAGCCGCAGTAATTTTCTGACGCGGATGATCGCGGTGGAATTTGAGTGTATGTATGGAGTTAGCCACCCAGCAAAGTCGCTGTTAGCTGACACGGGAATGTTTTGTGGCTCCAATGGCTATTGGCGCACGGCGGTGCTGAGGCGAATTCGCTTTTCGCCCACCATGATGACCGAAGATATCGATGCGACGCTGCGGACTTTGCTGAGAGGGCATAATATTGTCCACGATCCAGGAATTATTACAACAGAGCTGGCCCCGATCGACCTGCGATCGTTCTGGTTTCAGCGCAAGCGTTGGGCACAGGGTTGGCTAGAAGTCACGATCAAACATCAGCTTCCTCTGCTGCGCTCTCACAAGCTTGATGGTTGGCAAAAAACCTATTGGTCAATGCTGCTAATCTACAGCGCGGCGTTTCACTTTGTGGCGCTGCAAATCTTTCCGATGCTGTTTAGCTTGGCGTTAACTCACACAGAGCCGCCCGCGATTCCGCGAGAATATATTTGGGCAATGACCGTGTTGACGCTGCTGAGTGGTCCCTGTCAGACGCTAGTGGCATGGCAAATCAGAAATAAAATCGTGAAGAATCCGCTTCGAGATTTTGTTCTTTACTGCTTGTTTATCCCGTTTTACTGTGTGTTTAAGAACGTGATTGCCATCATCGCCGTTTATGATCACTTGCTCGGAAACACTGAGTGGGTGGTGACCCGACGGGGGCTGAGAGAAGCTGTGCCGAAGACAGCTTCGAGTCGTGCAGTTTTTCGCAAAGCTAGCTGAGAAGCGTGACTTGAGTCGTGTTGGTTGCTTGCATAGATCAGGGGCACGGCAGTGCCATGCCCGTACATTGATCTCTAAAAGTTGTTTGATGAACTACATTTTGAATCGTTGAGAGCGGCACTTGATAGAAATATTGACGCTGAAATTGCTCTTCTTGAATTGCCGCAAAAAAATTCTGCATTGCTCTTTTAGATTGAGCTTGTGACGCGATCGCGTCTTCTACAGCCTCCCAGCTCACCTGAAAGCTGTGTTCTGGATAAGTCACCCGAAAGCCGAGAAATTTCAGGGCAAGAAACCCATTTTTTAATGCTAGATCGCCAATTTCTAACTGTTTATAAAGTTGCTGGCGCGTGGCAGGTTTTCCAGTGCGGCTGAGATATTTGGCGATGCCAATCAGGGTTTGCCAGATTTCACTGGGCGGATTTAGAGCAGGAGGTGGATAAGCGATCGCCAAACTCTTCTGTTCTCGAATTGCCCGTCGAAACCAGGCTTGTAGATCATTCCAGCTAGCTGGACAAGTTTGAATTTTGAGACAATCCGAAAGATCGGAGGGGCTGTTCTGCCGTTGATCGACAATCCAATCAATCTGAGGGGCACGGCTTTGAATCGAGTCAACAGAGGGACGAACAGCGACTAACCGGACTTCATATTGCTTGCGATAGGTGTTGTTTTCGAGTTCGACGATCGCATCACATCGCCCGTGAGGAATTTCGTAGCTGTAGTGACCCCACCAAACCCCCGGAAAGCTGATCGACACAGAATCATCCCGAACTGTGAATCTGGTTTGAATGTAGCTAACTTTCTGCCCCTTCCAGTCTTGAATGTTGCGATGCTTGCCGACTTCAAACCAGCAATTTTGAATCAGGAGTCTAGGAATCGGGTTGCCCATTCCGCACGGTTCGATCAGTCGGAGTTCTCGATAAAGGTCTGCGCCCAATTCTTGAACCGTGACTTTTAGATCAGCCTGAATTGAGGGAGCGATCGCGTCAACGCCGCCGATCTGCTGCCGCGATCGCTGATTAATCGCCTGCGTGAAAAGAGGAAGGTTGTCAACGTTAAGACTCAACCCGGCTGCGAAGGGATGACCGCCAAATCGATGCAAAAGATGTTCCTGATCTTTAACGAGTTGATAAAGATCGATCTGGTTGACCGATCGGGCAGAGCCACGAGCGAGGGCAGGCGTTTGAACTGAATCCGTTGAGGGTTGCTCGGTGGTTAGCAAAATGGTCGGTCGCCCATATTGTTGAGCGATTTGTCCGGCGACCAGACCTAACACGCCAGCACTCCATTGCTCATCCCACAAGACAATCACGCTCGTGGTTGAGAGGTCGAGATGAGTCAGCTTATCAGTAACTTGTTGGGCAACGTCTTTTTGCAGCGCTTTGCGACGAGAATTGGCGAGTTCGGTTGCCTCTGCCAGTTCTCGGCAGTGCTGAATATCTCGACTGGTGAGCAACTCTACGCAAAAATGAGCATCGCCTTGAATACGGCTGACGGCGTTAATTCTGGGACCTAAACCAAAGGAAATATCGGTGGGTCGATCGCCGCTGCGTTTACACAGTTCCAGCAGTCGGGTGATGCCGGGGCGAGTTTGCTCACTGGGTTGGCGCTGCGAGTGGGTTTGAAGCTGCTGAATGCCTTTTTGGGCTAGATAGCGGCAATCGCCTTTCAGTTCGACCAGATCGGCAATTAGCCCGATCGCCACCAAATCCAACAAGTGGTTTAACGGCTCACGCGGCACTTCGGGCAGCGTGATATAGAGTGCTTCGACGAGCTTATAAGCGACTGCAACGCCCGAAAGACTCGCAAGCGGGTGATCTTTGGGGAAATAGCGCGAATTGACGATCGCCTTCACCGGAGGACGCTGAATCGGCAAGGTATGGTGATCGGTGACAATCACATCAATGCCCAGACGGTTGGCGTATTCAATCTCATCAAGATTCGTACTACCCGTATCGCACGTCACGATCAAGCGGCAATTTTTCTCATTCAACAGCGAGATTCCTTGGTGAGACAAGCCATGAGACTCGGTGATCCGATTGGGAATGTAATAAAAAAGCTGCTGGTTTTGGGTAAAAAACTGTCCTAGCCCATCCCAAAGAACGGCGGTTGCGGTGACTCCATCGGCATCAAAATCGCCCCAAATGGCGATCGTTTCCCCTGTTTGATAGGCGGATTGCAACCGATCGACTGCCCAGCGCATTTCTTGCCCAAACTCAAAGGGGCTGACTGGCTGATAGTGATCAGGGTTGAGATAGCCCGCCAACTGTTCAAGATCCCGAACGCCTCGACTCCAAAGCAGTTGAGCAATGTAATCTCCCTTAATTTTGGGAAGATGGGACGCGATCGGCTCCGCCAAGCTGACGATCGCGGCTACAAATTCTTTTGGCGGCACTTCTGAAGGCAGCACCCAAGGGTTTGCAGGTTTTAGATTTGCGCGATCGATCAACTCAGACATTTGAGATTCCTTCACGATGTTGCATGGGGGCGGCGACGAGGACGCTTCCAAATCGCCCGGTCTGCTTTTTCTCGCTCATAGGCAATGAGTCTGCCGTAATAATCATGGTCACTCAGATTCATTGACAGAAAGACGTGCTGCCGCATATTGCCGAACCCTTTACGAGTGAAAAATTTGAGGGCTGGAAGATTTTCGGGGTCGGTGTCTACCATCATAAATCGCGCCCCATCATCGATCATGCGTTCTACTAGCTTATCGACTAATTTGTCTGCTACCCCGCGCCGTTGACAGTTGGGTGCAACGCCTAACCAAATGATGTAGCCATAAACCAAAGTAGATTTATTAATAATGGTGCCCAACACAAATCCGGCTAGCTGTTCGTCGATTTCGGCCACTAGACAATATTCTGGATCGGTGTTGTAGAGTCCGATGACTTCCCACTGATCCCAGGTGCGATAGATGTAGGGATAGAGATCACTTGTGAATAATTCTTCGCCTAGATGATAGACGTTAGCGAGGTCGTCGATTTCCATATCTCGGATGTCAGGCTGAGAAGAATTGGGGTTTAAATCTGAAAAGTCTGTCATAAAAACTTGGGATCGTGCATTGAATCATCTCGGTTATTTGCCTGGTCAAGGGGCACGGCAGTGCCATGCCCGTACGCAGATTTTGGTCTTAAGTTAGTTCAAGATTCTCACAGAGGAATTTCTGCAATGTCAGCGAGACTGAAAGGCGTTGTAGAGTTGAGCGCATTTTGTTGCTCTGGCGATCGCTCACATCGCAGAGCAAATCCGCACGACTCGCAGGTTGAGGTTTGAGGAATTTGAGGAAAGGCTGCTCCAATCTTTTGGTAGCGATCGAGCCACTCAGTCAACTGACGAACTAATTGAGTCAGGTCTTGCCCAATCTTTTTGTGTTGAGCAATGTCATAAGCAAACCGCAAACTCTGGGGTTCGGTTTGATCCGCTTCTTGGGATTGAAAAAACCAGTAGGTCATTGAAATTTGCTCAGGGTCGAAGCGGCTCGTTTCTGCTAGCACAAAGCGATAAAGTTTCGTTTGCCAGTTTTCTGCTAACTGTTCAGACTTCTGAGGCTTTGGGTAGGTTTTCCAATCGAGAATCTGAGCCTGTTGCTCGGTCAAAATCAGTAAGTCATAGACGACCGTGATTAGATGTCCTTCAAACTCCAGGGTGCGCTGATGCTCACTCTGGCGCAAAACTGGGTTCGCGTCAGTCAAAGACAGAATTTTGGGGGCGGCTTCCACAAATGCAGTAATTAACTGCCGCAGTTGCTTGTCTTCTTGAATAAATGCCTCGATCGATAGCCCCATTTCTCGCTGCTGCATCAGCAAGTGAAAGCGGCTCCCCAACCGTAAGCGTTCTTGCTGCTCTGGAGTTGTCGGCGATGCCAACTGTTCTAAATAAGTGTGCTGAAACTTACGGGGACAGGTTTCGAGGAGATTTAACTGCCCTTGAGAAAGGCGCATAACTTTTTACCCTTTTGTCAAAACAAAGATGCTGCCCTCGTTGCCCCGCCCGATCCGCATATCTTCGTCTAAGTAGGTCGTATCGAGCCACCCTTGCTGATCGCGGTTGTCGAGGCTGAAATCGATCGCCGCAAATTTTTGCCCCGACTCAATTTGGTGAATAAAGTGATCGGGCGTTTGATAGCTGATTAAACGCTGAAGCCCTAGAATCGATCGCTCAAATTTGACATCAACTCGCTGGTCAGAGACGGGCTTAAATCGTGCCGCTACGCTGACAATGCCTTCGAGAAAGGGCACACCATAGACCTCAGCAATATTATAGATCTTGGCTTCTAGCGCCCGAATCGACTGATAAACCTGCCCTAATTTGAGAAAGGGCACTTGATCAATGCCTAAAATTCCTCGACTGGTGGTGTAGATCAGCCGCCAATCGCCCTCAAGGAGGTCAAGCGCCTCGATCGGGCGCGGGGTGGGATTGCGATCTTCAAGTTGCGCGATCGCCGATAAGATTGCTTGTTTCTGTGGCTCGGTCGCCAGCAAACCTCGATTTTTGCCCGCGATCGTTTCTAACAGTGCCGATTTCCCGATCATTTGCACTTACCCTCGTAAATAGTGGTAGCCAATGCCTTCAAGATACTCGTCATGACAAGCGATCGGGGCAGGCTACGCTAAACTTTTTTGAATCTGAGTGAGCAAAATCACAGCCAATTTCATAAGCTTGAGAGAGCCACCTTGACATGGATGAAGAAATATGGGAACTTTTTTGCGCCAACTTCTTAAGTCGGTGGTAGACTCTGGTTGTTTCATTGGGTCTAAACTTTAAGAAGACACGTTAATTTTGTTAATTTTTGTTGTGAACTTAATCGCTCCATGACTTATAATCCATCGTTACGTGAAGAGCCTCGTGATCAGCGAGCGGCTGTGATTCCCGTTCAGCAAGAGTCTTCGATTCTTGACTGGCTTGAGAAGTCAGGTCGGTTGCTGGCTCGTGAAGTTCAAGAAGTCGAAGTTGGCACACCAGAAGATGTTGACGACATCAATCAGTTCATTTCAGAAGATGACAACTCCTTTGATTTAGACGATGATAGCGACGATTTAGAGCTAGAAGACTAGAGTCAACGGGTAGTCTTTGTAGAGGAAGAAAGACTTCTCTCTACAAAGACAGATTTCTATCAAAGAACCTGACTTTCTTCCGAAGAGTGTTTCTAATCTGGTGTGGTGTAATGTGCGGAGTGAAGTGAGAATCTCGTGGACGCTAAATTATTTACAAATCAATCGATCAGTCTTTCAGGAACGCGACTGTTTCTGTTTCTGATGATCGGGCTGACGGGGGCTGCATTTGCGCTTGACGCGATCGCAGGACGAGCATTTAATCAGGGGGCATCGCTAACTTTACCGCTCTGGATGAGCGCTTTCGCAACGGCAGGTGTTGGCTTTTGGGCGGTGCCTTTGCTGAGAGCCTTAAAAGTAGGGCAAGTGATTCGCGAAGATGGGCCGCAGTCTCATCTCAAGAAGGCAGGCACCCCGACGATGGGAGGAGCCTTTTTTGTTCCCGTTGCGGTTGTTTTTGCGCTGGTTTTATCTAAATTTTCAGCCGATGTAGTTGCTGTGTCGGGTTTGACTCTAGCTTATGCGGCGATCGGATTTCTAGACGATTGGCAGATCATTCGCTACAAGTCCAACAAAGGCATTTCTCCCCGCTTGAAAATGGGGCTACAAATATTCTTCGCGGCTGCATTTTGCGTCTGGCTCTACGTCAGCCATCCTGCAAGCATTACAACGCTGGCACTGCCGTTAGGTTTAACCCTACCGCTCGGAGCCCTATTTTGGCTGCTCGCTGCCTTTACGCTAGTCGCTGAGAGCAACGCCACCAACTTGACTGATGGTATGGATGGGTTAGCGGGTGGAACGGTCGCGATCGCTTTCCTCGGTTTGGGCGCTTTCATTGGACAGTCCTCGCCTGATTTAATGATCTTCTGCACCTCCATGAGCGGCGGTTGCTTAGGATTTTTATTGCATAACCGCAATCCTGCTCGTGTGTTTATGGGAGATACGGGATCGTTAGCGCTGGGTGGCGGGTTAGCAGCAGTTGCTCTAATCACAAATTCCCTATTCGCGCTGCTGATTTTGAGCGGATTGTTTTTCTTGGAAACCGTTTCTGTGATTGCTCAGGTCAGCTATTACAAAGCCACAAAAGATTCCAATGGGATCGGAAAACGGCTGTTCAAAATGTCGCCCTTTCACAATCATTTAGAGCTAACAGGCTGGACAGAAACACAGGTTGTCGGCTGGTTTTATGCGATCGCTGCCCTTCTCGCTATTCTGAGCTTGACCATTTGCTAGTCTCAGCTACGATTCATCAAATCTTTAACCCGTTCACCGTTTCGTGCTGAACTCTGATAAGATTATAAATCGACACCAGGAGAGATGGCTGAGTGGTCGAAAGCGGCAGATTGCTAATCTGTTGATGGATTTAGGTCTATCCGAGGGTTCGAATCCCTCTCTCTCCGTTTTAACAATCAGTCGGCATTCGAGGCGCGAATCTCGGATGCCGATTTTTTATCACCCTTAAAGATTTCCCTACTTCCAAGGCGATTGGTTATAAAATGAGGCTCATTTCAAACGAGACGTTGAGGAAGCTAAATCAATATGACTAAATTGTCTTCAGCGAGATCAAACCCTAGTGCGGCGATCGCCCTAGCCGCCGTGACGATCGCAGTCGGGTTTCTGACGGCTGCTTGTCAAGAAGCCGCCCCACCCAATGCTACTCAAGGGGCTTCTCCGGGTGCTGCACCGACGGCTGCCACTGACACTAAAGGCTTAAAGCTTGGCTCTCTCTTGCCAGCGACGGGCGACTTAGGCTCGATCGGGCAGCAGATGATCGCAACGGTGCCGCTGCTGGTCGAAACGGTGAATAAATGTGGTGGCGTGAACGGTGAACCAGTCACTTTGTCTTCAGTCGATGATCAGACTGAGCCATCTGCGGGCACTGAGGGCATGACAAAACTGGCAGAAGTCGATAAAGTCGCGGGGGTTGTTGGGTCGTTTGCCAGTAGCGTTTCGACCGCAGCCTTGCCGATCGCCATTCGCAACAAAGTCGTGTTGATTTCTCCGGGCAGCACCAGTCCAGTTTTCACTCAGCAAGCAAAGGCAGGCAAGTTTCAGGGCTATTGGGCACGAACGGCTCCGCCAGACACTTATCAGGCACAAGCTCTGGCAAAGTTGGCAACCGAACGAGGCTTTAAAACGGCAGGAACGGTGGTCATTAACAACGACTATGGCGTTGGGTTTGAGAAAGAATTTAAGCAAGCCTTTGAGAAACTGGGTGGCACGATCACAAACAGGGATAAGCCAACCCGCTACGATCCCAAAGCCACCACCTTCACTACAGAAGCGAGTGCCGCGTTTGCTGGGAAGCCTCAAGCCGTTGCAGCAGTTTTGTATGCCGAAACAGGCGGGTTGATTGTGAAGTCAGCCTTTGAGCAAGGAGCCAGTAAGGGCACACAACTCCTGCTGACCGACGGCGTATATTCTCCTGATTTTGTCGCTAAAGTGGGCAAAACTGGAGATGGCAAGTCGATCTTAGCAGGCGCGATCGGGACCGTCCCAGGTGCGAATGGCAAAGCGCTCGACGCATTCACCAAGCTTTGGAAAGAGAAGCAAAATCGTCCGCTTGCGCCCTATGCGGCTCACTCTTGGGATGCGGCTGCAATCCTAGTTTTAGCCGCCCAATCTGCAAAAGCCAATACGGGAGACGGCATTAAGAGTAAGCTGCGCGAAGTCACTAACGCTCCCGGAACTGAGGTGACTGACGTTTGCCAGGGGTTAGACTTGCTTCGCAAAGGTCAAAAGATTAACTATCAAGGCGCAAGTGGCAACGTTGATATTGACGAAAATGGTGACGTGGTGGGCAACTACGACGTTTGGACAGTTAAAGACGACGGATCGCTAGGCGTGATCGGTAAAGTGAGTCCACGATAAGACTTGATGAATGATGAATCGAAGCAACTCATTCATCATTCATTGATTCGCTCGAAGTAGGCATTAACTGAGCTAACCAGCTTTCGACTTGCGACTGAAGGCGATAAGACGATAAAGCGGCTGCGATCGGCTCTAAACAATCCAACTTCTCTAGAGCGCGGCGATAATCGGCGATCGCATAGTTCCAGTCACCTGATAGCTCGTGTGCACGCCCTCTTGCACCATAGATATGACCTTCTAAAGTCGCTGTGTTAGTCCCAGTTGAGAGGAACTGAGTGATTTGCAAAGCGTGATCGAAGTTCTCGATCGCTTGGGGGTACATTTCTAATTCTCGAAAGGTGACACCCTGATTAATCCAGGCTTTGACGTTTGTCGGGTCGAGGTCGATCGCGGTTTCATAATCGGCGATCGCTTCGGCTAATCGCCCTTTTGCGGCGTAATAGTTAGCCCGATTGTTGTAAGCACTTGCCAGTCTAGAGTTGAGCTTGATGGCGTGGTTGTAGTCAGCTAAAGCGGCGGCGGACTGCCCATTTTGAAAGTAGACTAAGCCGCGATTGTTGTAGTCGATCGCATTGCGAGGGTTGCGCTCAACCAGCAGATTTAAGCCTTCAATGGCAGTTTGGTAATTGCCGCGGCGCGCTTCTGTGAGCGATCGTTGACGCAGCAGATGATCTTGCTCAGTCGGTTCTAACCAGGTTGGTTGGCTAAATTTTGGAGTTGATATTCTGTGAGTGTGCTCTTGGCGGCGTAAACTTCCTTTAGCAGCGCGAGGCAAGCCTTTTTTAGGCTCGCGACGGGGAACGTAAGCACTTCCACTCTTGAGATAGCTGGAGCGTAAAGGCTGAAGAGGTTGGTTGTGGCGACTTAATGAAGTACGGGCGTTCATGCAATCCTCACTGGGCTTGTGGGTTTAAACTTACAAACTCTTTGACCAAAGTTTTTCTACCTACGTGTCATAAACTAGTACGTCTGGGGTTAGATTTTGGATGAGTCAGCGAGCTTGACAGGTTGTACGAGATTTACTTCAAGACGAGTAATAGGCATTTCTGAAAATCAGACCGCGATAGAGCAGTTGTTAAACTGGTCATGGACGGTTTTCACACATAGACGCAGGTCATCCGAAAATGAGTCATTACTTCATGAAAGCTTTGTCCATTATTAAAGTTCTTTTGAGGGATAGACAACAAGCGACAATTGTCTGCATTTGTTGAGAGAAATCAAGCCATTTGACAGTGATCCCTCAGAAATTGATAAAATTCAGGCTTGTTTAGCGATCGTGCCAGTTTCAACCTGGTTCTTAAAAACGGCTTATGACGACCACATTTTCTTATCCCAACACGACCGACTTGTCTTCAGATGATTATTTAGTAGTCGGTCTGGCGACTTGCTTTATCAAAGAAGATAGTGAAGTCCATCAAGTCAAGATTATTGAGCCAATCCCGTCGGCGGCATTAGAAGCGATCGTCAAGGGCATTCCGACCTCTTATGAGCGAGCGATCGCCACCACGATGGGCGCAGTGATTTCAGGAGAAACGCCTCAATTGCCTGACGGGTTTCCGATCGAGGCCCAATTCTGTGATGACTTTATCTATCGCGCCACCGCCGCCGCCCGGACTTTTAAAGTAAAGCCAGTGGCTCAAACTCATATTCCGGTGGGCACCAGTCGCAATGATTTTAACCACTCTACAGAGCGCAAGCGGGTTTTAAACTCAGAGCGCATTGTCAGAACCGAAGATAACGTCAAGCAACACGAACACACTCATAAGGTGCTCTAGGAGAGTTTTGAGTTTTGGATTGTGAGTTAGACATGATGCAAGCTCCCAAAAATTCCATCTTCTATAGAATAGTACAAGAGTACTTAATTTTCAACTCGCGGTTCAAAACTCATCGTCTGTTTTAGAGGATTCAGATATGCTTAAGCTTTATGGTGTAGGGCGCAGTCGTGCCTCGATCGTCCAGTGGTATTTAGAAGAATTAGCGATTCCCTACGAGTTCGTCGTGTTAGACATGCAAGCTGGAGATCTGTCACAGCCGACATTTCTGGCAATTAATCCGTTCGCGAAAGTTCCGGCGATCGTCGATGGCGACTTCACGCTTTGGGAATCGGGCGCAATTTTGATGTATTTGGCTGAAAAGTACGGTCACGAATTAGATTCGACAGAGAAGAGGGCGACGATCGCGCAGTGGGTTTTGTTTGCCAACTCCACCCTGGCAGCAGGTATGTTTGGCGAAGACACCCGCGAACGAGAAACGCCACGCTTAATGAAACCTCTGAGCGAACTTTTTGAACGTCAGCCGTTTGTTTTGGGTGATCAGTTTAGTGTGGCAGATGTGGCGGTAGGTTCTCTGCTGTCCTACATTCCGATGGTGTTGAAGCTTGACTTGAGCAGCTATCCCGGTGTGATCAGCTACATCCAGCGTATGGCAGAGCGTCCGGCTTTTGAGAAAGCGATCGGGGGTCGCAGTTAGAATCAGTCGGTGTATCCCCTTCCTTGAAGAGATTCGCAGATGGTACAGACATCCGCTAAAACCTTGACGCTGAATGAGTTTCTGCAATTGCCAGAAACAAAACCTACAAGCGAATATATTGATGGGCAAATCATTCAGAAGCCAATGCCACAAGGGAAGCACAGCATTATTCAAACCGATTTAGCTCCTGCAATTAATACTGCTCTTAAGCCACAGCGCATTGCCAGAGCGTTTACAGAGCTTCGCTGCACGTTTGGGGGACGTTCGCTCGTGCCAGACATTTCTGTATTTGTTTGGGAGAAAATTCCGCGTGATCAGAGTGGTGAAGTTGCCAATGTTTTCGCAATTGCGCCTGATTGGACGATCGAGATTTTGTCTCCTGACCAGAGTCGAACAAAGGTCACGAAAAATATTCTGCACTGCTTAAAACACGGCGCTCAATTGGGATGGCTGATTGATCCAAAAGAGCAGTCGGTGTTTGTTTTTCTGCCCGATCGTCCTCCTGAGATTTTTGATGAACCCGAAGCTCAATTGCTTGTCCCAGACTTTGCTAAAAACTTCAATCTCACTCTAGGAGAGTTATTTAGTTGGCTAACAGACTAATTGAATTTAGTGGGGCAAAAACTCATCGCTTATAACTTTTGCCAACTCATAAGGGCACTGCTGAGGAAATGTTTCTGACGACAGCCCAGTTTCTGCTTTTGCTTGCTTGACCGCTTGTCGATAGCATTCATCAAAAATACTTTCGAGATCAGGTTGCAGGCTAGGCGAGTCGTTTGTGGCTTCCTGAATGCGTCTGCGATGCTCAACCATGCTTCCGCTCCAACTTCCACTTATGCGATCGGGTTGAAACTGCCACTTGAGCAAATGCACCAGCACCACAATTAGGTTGCTCTTCAGGCTTCTTCGCTCACTCCTCCCCATGTCTTCGATTTCCTCAATCAAATTCTCCCAGTCCACACTGTCATAGTCGCGACTCCGCAGTTTTTCTAGCGTCGTCTCGATCCATTTCAGGTAATCGGTTTCATACTGGGTTTTGAGAGCAGTCTCTAGAGGAGTCATGGCAGTTTCTGTAGGAGATTGCTATGAAAAAGGGGCAGCGTTGACTACCCCCTTTTTTATAATTGATTTTTGCTTGATATTAAACTATCTAAAGCCGACCGATGCTTGCCAAACAAAAGCAAGCAACAAGAAGAAAACGGGAATTACGGGCAGAACGTCCACCAGAGGATCAAAGATGGCGTAAGCTTCGGGCAGTTTTGCCAAGAGCAGGGCTGCTTCCATGAATCGATTGTCTCCAACACAAAATTCATAATTGATCAGTATTTTAACACGATCGGACTCACCCAAAATTATCCAATTGGCGTTAACCAACGAGCAAATTCTTCTGTAAACGTCCCTTTGACGATCGCCGCTCTAATTCGTTGAGTAAAGCCCACCAATTCTGTAATGTTGTGAATCGACAGCAAAGTATAGGCTAAAAGCTCTTGTGCCCGCAGCAAGTGACTCAAATAAGCGCGAGTAAAATTTTGACAGGTGTAGCAAGGGCAAGACGCATCGAGTGGCGTAAAGTCTTCTCTAAATCGGGCGTTTTTGACATTCCAGCGTTCGCCCCTCACCAACGCCGAGCCATGTCTCGCTAACCGCGTCGGAATCACACAATCAAATAAATCAATTCCGGCGGCGATCGCTCTGACCATTTCGCGATAAGTGCCCACCCCCATCAGATAACGCGGTTTATCTAGCGGCAAAAGCGGAGCCGTTGCCTGCACCACTTGATCGATCACTTCTGGCGCTTCGCCGACACTGACACCCCCGATCGCATATCCCGGCAAATCTAAATCGGTCAACATCCGCACCGCTTCGGCTCGAAGATCCAAATATTCGCCACCCTGGACGATTCCAAACAGCGCCTGATCTGATCGTCCGTGTGCCTGAATGCAGCGCTTTAACCAGTCGTAAGTGCGATCGGTGGCTTTCTCAACGGCATCGCGTCCCACTCCTGGCGGCGGGCACTCATCAAACGCCATAATCACGTCGGCACCTAGTGCATTTTGAATCTGAATTGATCGCTCTGGCGTTAAGTGAATCATTTGCCCATCGCGAGGAGATCGAAACGTCACTCCATCATCGGTAATCGATCGCATCTCGCTCAAACTAAACACTTGAAACCCGCCTGAATCGGTCAACATCGGACCCGACCAACCCATAAACTTATGCACCCCGCCTGCCTGTTTGACAATCTCTTCGCCAGGTTGCAGATGCAGGTGATAAGTGTTCGACAGCACCATTTGCGCTCCCGTCTCTTTTAACTGAGCAGGAGTCAGGGTTTTGACGTTCGCCAAAGTGCCCACTGGCATAAAACGGGGTGTTTCGACGATGCCGTGAGGGGTCGAGAAAACTCCGGTTCGGGCGTGGGTGTGACCGCAACGAGCTTGGCACTGAAAAGAAAAATTACTCAAGACAGATTGATCCCACGATCGACAGAATTTCTATTCTAGAGGGATGAGGCATGATAAGTAGCTGGGTGGAATTAAATAGAAGACCCTCCTCGCGGAGCGGGGCGAAGCCCTCGCCAACCCTTCTCCCCAAGGAGAAGGGAGCAAGATTCA
>JAYVFW010000537.1:0-25654 GCA_043772715.1 Phormidesmis sp.
CCCAGAATTGGGGGATTTGGGGGGCGTTCCCGGATTCGTGCAGGAGGTCTAATTTTTAATGCGACCCCTTGCGGGTAACTCGAAGAGATCGCTCTGCGGTTCCACTCTCTCCTATTCCCTAATCTCACGAACCTGCGTAGAATGAATAGTGGTATCGTGCGATCGGGAAGGGAGAATCAAAATGGGTAACGCCGTGGGAATGGTGGAAGTGCGGGGGTTGCCTCCAGCACTGGCGGTTGCAGATGTGATGGTAAAAGCTGCCCGTGTCACCTTAGTCGAAATGGAAAAAGTCAGCGGTGCCTATGTGACGATTATTGTGCGGGGAAACGTATCTGATGTCAAAATGGCAGTCGAGGCTGGCATTGAGGCAGCCAAAAAAATGCACTCCAACAAAGAAGGCGATAAGCTCTTTCTGTCGTCTCACTACATCCCGCGTCCTAGCGATAATTTGATGGCAGTGTTGCCGATCGAATATACCGAAGACACTGACGAGTTTAGAGTCTAGACCCTAAAATGACACTTTGGGCGTGAGCAGCTAGAGAAGGCAGAATTGACCTTGAACGATTCTTTGATAGGATTGGATGCCTTAACCCAGGATCAGTTAGATGCCTGGGTTTCCGTTGCAAAAACAAAAACGCAACTAGGACGGCTACCCGATTACATTCCACTGCTTGCTCAGACAAAGCCCAGCACGGTTGCTGTTGAGATTCAAACGACGCAAGGGAAAACATTTGCGGCGGGTGAAGTCATGCAGCCCTTTGCGTTGATGAGCGTGATCAAGCCGTTTTTGCTGCTGTTTGTGTTAGAGCGGCTGGGTGCAGATGAGGTCTTTAAACAAGTGGGGATGCAACCTTCTGATCAGCCGTTTCATTCTCTAACGCAACTGAGTAGCGATCGCGGTCACCCCCGCAATCCTATGATTAATAGTGGAGCGATCGCGCTGGCGGCCCTGTTGCCTGGAAGAGACGGTGCGGCTCGCTGTCAGGCGCTCTGTGAATGGCTAAATCGTCTCGCAGACACGCATCTGGCGTTGGATCAAGCCATGCTGACTTCTGTGCGATCGATGGCAAACGAGTCAAATCGAGCGATCGCCCATATGCTGTCACAAGCCGGACATTTAACGTCTGTTGAGATGGCGCTCGATACTTATAATCACATCTGCTGTCTGTCAGGAACCGTTAGAGATCTGGCGCAATTAGGCTTACTCCTTGCATCGTCATGTGGGATTGCTCGTCAGCATCAGCAAATTGTGAATGCTTTGATGCTGACCTGTGGGCTATACGAGGCATCGGGCGCGTTTGCCGTACGAATCGGGCTACCTACTAAGTCAGGCGTGAGTGGAGCGTTGTTATCGATCGTGCCTAAAAAGGGCGCGATCGCAGCTTACAGTCCTGCAATCGACCCTACTGGGAACTCTGTAGCAGGACTCTTTCTATTAGAAAAGCTGGCGACTCACCTCAATCTCAGCATCTTCGGCTAATGTTCGGCATCCAGCTAAACCGATTACATTCATCTAGCAGCCGATCGAGTTCCGCAGCAACTTTCCAAGGACTGCGACCTTTGAAAGGGGCAGCGATCACCGCTTCATAAGGATTTTTTCCAGTTTGTTTAACGGCTGCGATTGCTGCTTTGTGGGAAAGTCCCCGTCCTGCCACAAGCCAAGCTGCTAAAACGTGCCCGGTGCGTCCAACTCCGCCAGAGCAATGTACAACCACTTTCTCGTGACTTTGGTTGGCGATCGCTAAAAACGGCAGAATTTGGTGAATGAGGATTTCAGGGTCAGCAAAGTGAAAATCCTCGATCGAGGCCCAACAAACTTGGTCGAGTCCAAAGGTCTGTCGATAAAGGTCAAGCAAATTGGAATAGCGGGTGAGTTGAGATTCAGGAAGCAAACAGCAGACGCGCTGAATGTCTTGATTCTGCATAAATTCAATCCACTCGGTTACTTGCTCGTGGCTATATCCAGATCGAGCAGAGCCAAACACGATTGGTTCGTTCTCCGACGCTGAAGCGAACTTATACATGATCAAAGACACCTGATTTGATCTTGAAAGGCACTACGGCATAACCAGAGGATGCCAAAAGGGATCTTTGGTGTCTTCTAGCCGCGCCATATCTCCCTGATAGCGAGCGTTCACCGTCTCGGCTTTATGCTTTAAGCGAGGCGGCACATGACACAAATCAACTGGCAATCCGTGCCCTAACAGAAACTCTGCTAGCTGATGCGGATGAATGTAAATTCCTTCTTTATGAAGCCCCAGAACAATTTCAGCAAACGTGTGCCACCGAATCATGGCTTCAAGAGCAGGGTCTTCGAGATCGTTGGATAAATCGTTTTGCATCGTAAGGAAAGAGAGCGCAAGGCAGATGGATGAAGCGCGATCGCTCAACTCCAATGTCTAGTATGGTATCGCTCCTTACAATCGGTCTGGTTTGAAGTTGTGAAAATTTACGATTGGGTAAAAACGACTGACAACGCCATCTAGGGGTTTGAAGCGCGAGGATAATCGCCCAATTTCCACATAAAGGCAGCGATCAGGTTAGTGAGAACATGAGCCACGATCGGCACCAATAAGTTGCCTGTCCAGATGGCGCTATAGGCAAAAAGTGCGCCGATGCAGGTTGCCCAAACTACATAAGCCCACTGCTTAAAGTTGCTCAGGTGAAGCACCCCAAAACAAACGCTAGAAATCAAAACCCCTTCTAGAGTCAGACCAAACTCAGGCAGCATGACTCCGCGAAATAGTAGCTCTTCACTGAGTCCGGGCAATAACCCCAACCAAACTAAATCGGGAATGAGGAGCGGTTTGAGCACTAATTCGAGATAATAATCGGCGCTGATGCGATAAGCCGCCCAAAACCGATAGACGATCGAGCTAGCGATCGTCACACTCAGCCCTAACCCGACTCCTTGCAAAACGGCTTCTGTCGTCAACTTTACTGGCAGAAGATTAACAGATCCAAGGTGCATCCATAATTTTGCTACAAGCAGCAAAACCACGGCAGTCACACCCATCGCGATCAAAACTTGGATGCGGGTTAACGGTTCCATTTCTGGAGTTTCAGGAATTTGTGCCACTAGAAGTTTGGGAATGAGGTGTGCGAGTAGCTTTATGTTAATAGATGATGGACTCAACCTCTAAGCAGCGCAAAGGAGCGATCGCCGGACTCAGCACCTTATAATCGATGCCAGCCCGATCACAGACCAATACTCCTAACGCTTCCAGATAAGAATTTACTGAGATGGCGTGGATTCCCAAAGATTCTGGGGGGACTTGCATTTTCGTGCGATTTTCTCTAACTGCAATGATTTTAGTGTTTGACTGGCTCAAGCTCATGATTGCGCTGCCTCCACAAGCGGTTGCTGGAATGACGATCGCATCAATGTGATCTGCCCACACATCGCTAGATTGAACCGGAGAAAGAATCGTTCGGGTAATAAATTGAGGAGCGCGACTTAACCCAACTAAAACACACGGAAGAAACGTAAATCCTAATTCTTCGGCTGCCGATCGCGGCGACAGTTCTGCATCTAATGGCAAAGGCAACAGCGCAGGCGCATGGGCACAAGGAATTTGAAACGTCCGCACAATCAGATGACTAATCACCGCTTCGGCACCCGCTAATGGATCGACTCCTTGACCGTGACGATAATTTTGCAACGCTTCGCTGCCACAGTCGTCAGGAAAGCGAGCAACGACCGCGATCGCGGTGGCTCCTGCTTTGTGAATCAGTTTATCTGCAGCTCTCAACAAGCTATCGGGGTTCTCGATCGTGCCCCACGCTGCACCAGAACTCGCGGTTTTTAGTTCAACGTTTAACGGCTGATCGGTAATAACGTACTCTGTCAAATTCAGTCCGAGCGTGGCTCTTGCAGCATCTGCTGCTTGAAGATGTCGGAGTCGCAAATCGGATTCAATGCCGAGATCGAGAATCAATCCAATCCGATTTTGATGCACAGGTCGCAATCCCCAATTGCCAGCCGCAACTTGATCCAGTCCGTAGCCTTCAACATACAAAGCGTTGGGCAGGTTCCAATAAAGTTGGGCACCGTTGAGAACGTTGGGATGCGTGATTAAGCGATCGCAAACCTCAGCGATCATCCGCGCCACCGGAAGCGCGTCGCCTGCATAACCACCGATCGCCGCTCCGACCCCAGTTGGCACGATCAGAACTACGGTGTAGGCGCGTTTAGTCATGGTCAGTTGTCACGATCGCTTCGACTTGAGCTTTTTGTTGGTTAGCGTTCACGTTCGTGATAGCCCAGCGTAGTGGTTCTCCACGTTTTCGCAATGCAGATGAGATCGCGCTTTGCATTTCGATCGGAGATGATTTCAAGTCAACTTCTATGCTGATAAAGTGTGTATTCATGACTGAAAAATGAATTCACGAGTGATTAACGCTAGCGTGAACAAATTACTTATTTTGATGCTGTCCAAATTGCAGGTGATAGACGATTTCTTCTTTTTCAGTTTCGATCTTCAGGTCAGACCGAGGAAAGCTGACACAAAGTAAGGCGTATCCCTGCTCCTGCAATTCTTGACTTACGCCCATTCCATCGGTTTGATCAATCGTTCCTTCTAAAATCTGAGCGGCGCAAGTTGTGCAAACTCCAGCCGTACAAGAACTGGGCAAATCTAACCCTAATTTGTTTGCAACTTCAAGAACTGTGCGATCGTCCGGGACTTCGATCGTGTGAGTTTGTCCCCGATGCAGAATTTCAACTTTGTAGGTTGCCATTTTAAGTGTGATTGCGCGTGTGTTCCCATTCTCATTTTAGAAGAATTAGGGACGTGTTCTATTCACAAACTATCGGGATCGATGTTTAACTCTCGAAGTTTTGCGGCTAACCGTTCTGTCCGCTCTTCTACAATCAATCGCTGCTGTTGTTCAGCTAATGCTGATTCTTCTGGAGTTGCCACTAATTGACCATTTGAGTGAAAGAACCGCAGCTTGGTTTCGTGGACACCTAGAAATAATTGCAGTTGATCACTCCACAACAAGCCCTGCTGATTGGGTTGAATCGGCTGATAGTGACCTCGATTCAGCGAAAAACCTGCAAACTCTAGCGTTTCTGGATCAAACCAAAAATATTCAGGGGTGCGAAACGTGTTTTGATAGAGCGTTTTCTTAGTGGTGCGATCGACCTCTGCGGTTGATTCTGACAAAATTTCAACAATCAGATCGGGATACTTGCCGTCTTCTTCCCAAATCGTCCAGCTTTTGCGAGGGCGCGGCTCAACTTCTTGAACGACAAAGAAATCAGGTCCGCGAAAGTCTCGTGATTTGATGCGCTTTTGGCTGTAGTAAACCGTCAGATTGCCAGCGACGAAAAAATCTTGACGATCGCGCCACAGCCAATTCAGACAACTAATCAACAGCATCATTTGTTTAAGATGCAAATCAGTTTCCATCGGCGGTTCGTCGCTGTAAAGATCACACGGTGGCAGAGGCGGAAGTTCCTCTACTGAGTCATCAGCAATCAGGTTTACTTGAGAGGTCATAAGCCTGAGAAGAATCTGGATGTTCTTATCATAACGATCGTAGCGAGTCGAACGATCGCTCATAAAAATGCGCCTGAGAAACCCCAGACGCAAAACCTTACTCGATTTCACTAGTTGAATTTAGCCTAATGCCTCAGCACCGCCGACCACTTCTAGAATTTCTTGAGTAATCGCCGCCTGACGTGCTTTGTTGTAAGTCAGAGACAATCCTTTCATTAATTCCGAAGCATTTTCGCTGGCGTTGTTCATCGCAGTCATCCGGGCAGCAAGTTCACTCGCCGCAGATTCTTGCAGTGCCCGAAGCAGTTGATTGTTCAGATACAACGGCAGCAACGCATCCAGAATCTGCACCGGATCTTGCTCAAAAATCATGTCTTGCGGGAAACTGCTCTGAGTCGGTGCAGCCACTTTCTCCCGCTCAACTTGCAACTGTCCGCCGCGAGTCGTCAACCGGAAGATTTCATCGTCTGGCACTTCTAACCCTTGAGGGTCAAGCGGCAACAGGGTTTGAATCACCGGACGAGAACTGATCAGCGACACAAATCGAGTGTAGACAAGCTCAACTCGATCGACCGTATCCGACAAAAACAGAGACAATAACTGATCCGAAATCTGCGACGCTTCTGCCGCGGTCGGAATCTGTTCTAACCCAATGTAAGTGCCTTCGATCGGCTGTTCTCGACGCTGAAAATATTGAGCCGATTTGCGACCAACCACAATAAATTTGTAGTTCAGCCCTTCTGCTTGCAGCTCTTTGGCACGAATCTCAGCGCGACGAATCACGTTAGAGTTATACGCACCACATAGACCTCGATCGCCAGAAATGACCAGCAATGCAACGGTTTTGACATCGCGCTTTCTCAAGAGTGGCAAATTCGCTTCTTCAAACCGCAGGCGGGTTTGCAAGCCGTAAAGCACTTGTGCCAGCCGATCGGCAAAAGGACGGGTGGCAATCACCTGTTCTTGAGCGCGACGCACCTTTGCAGCCGCCACTAACCGCATCGCTTCTGTAATCTTTTTGGTATTTTTGACCGACTGAATGCGATCTCGAATGAGTTTGAGGTTTGCCATAATCTTGACCCATGTTAGAGCTTGGATTTTGGACTTTGGATTCAATTGTCAATCTAAAATCCAAAACCCAAACTAGTTTTACGCAGCAGCTAGGAAGGTCTTTTTATATTCAGCGATCGCTTCCTTCAACATACCTTCAGCTTCTTCGCTGAGAGCTTTAGTCGTGCGAATGCTATCACCATACTTAGGCTTGCTGGTTGCCAAATAGTCGCGCAACCCCTTCGCATAATCGGTGATTTTCTCAACGGGGATATCATCCAAATAACCGTTGATGCCCGCGTAGATGATCGCAACTTGATCAGCCACCGATAACGGAGAGTATTGAGACTGCTTCAGCAATTCGCGCAGACGCTGACCGCGCGCAAGTTGATTTTGAGTTGCTTTATCCAAGTCAGACGCAAACTGAGCAAACGCTTCTAGTTCAGCAAACTGAGCCAGTTCCAGCTTCACTTTACCCGCGACTTTCTTCATCGCTTTGGTTTGAGCCGCAGAACCCACGCGAGAGACCGAAATCCCTGCATTCACGGCTGGGCGTAGACCAGAGTTAAACAAGTCAGACGACAGGAAGATTTGACCGTCCGTAATCGAAATCACGTTCGTCGGAATGTAAGCAGATACGTCACCCGCTTGGGTTTCAACGATCGGCAATGCCGTCATGCTGCCTTCACCCAATTCAGGGCTGAGTTTCGCAGCGCGCTCTAGCAAGCGAGAGTGGAGATAGAAGACATCGCCAGGATATGCTTCACGACCGGGCGGACGACGCAACAGCAAGGACATTTGACGATAAGCCTGTGCCTGTTTGGACAAGTCATCATAAATCACCAGCGTGTGCTTGCCTTTATACATAAAGTACTCAGCTAGCGATGCGCCTGTGTAAGGAGCGAGGTATTGCAGCGTTGCCGCGTCGTTGGCGTTTGCCGCAACAATGATCGTGTAATCCAACGCACCACGCTCACGCAGCACGTTTGCGATGTTAGCAACGGTCGAAGCTTTCTGCCCGATCGCCACATACACGCAAATCACGCCTTCGCCTTTCTGGTTGAGAATCGTGTCTATGGCAACGGAAGTCTTACCAGTTTGACGATCGCCAATGATCAATTCACGCTGACCCCGACCGATCGGAATCATGGTATCGATCGCAGTAATGCCCGTCTGCATCGGCTCATACACCGATTTGCGTTCAATGATGCCAGGTGCGGGCGATTCGATCAAACGAAACTCAGTAGTTTGGATGTCGCCTTTGCCGTCGATCGGACGTGCCAGCGCATCCACAATGCGACCAATCATCGCATCGCCCACTGGAATTCGAGCAATTTTGCCGCTCGCTGTGACGCTGCTGCCTTCTTGGATGGTGCGCCCGTTACTCATCAACACCGCGCCCACATTGTCTTCTTCTAAGTTGAGCGCGATGCCGACTGAGCCATCTTCAAAATCAAGCAACTCACCGGACATTGCCTTTTCTAGACCATAAATCCGAGCGATGCCATCGCCGACTTGCAGCACGGTTCCGACATTGGAAACCTTCACGCCCTGATCGTAGCTCTCGATCTGTTGGCGAATAATATTACTAATTTCGTCTGGTCTGATTGCTGCCATTGGAACCTCTTTTGCAGGATGAAGGGAAAGCGAAAATTAGGGTTCAGGGGTCAAAGTTCAGAAAACCTAAAACCCTTCACCTCTCTTATGTTGCACTACTTAAACGGAGAGAAATGCGCCGCAGTTGACCCCGCAAGCTGGCATCAATCACCTGAGAACCGACCTTGATAATCACACCGCCGATCAGGTCACGATCGAGACGAGTTTCGAGATCGACCTGACGCGCAGAAGTCATCGACTTCACCTGTTCGCGGATGGTGTTTTTCTGGTCGTCGTTGAGTTCGACCGTCGAAATCACTTCGGCTAAAACAGCTTGATTTAGCTTTCTGAGAAGTGCCTGATACTGTTTGCAGATGCCATCCAAAAACAGAATTCGTCGCTTATCGACCAGCAGCATTAAAAAGCTTTTAGTGAACGGGTGAACCTGCTCTCCAAAAACCTGTTCTAAAACAGCTTTTTTGACATCAGCTTTCGTTAAAGGACTGCTGAGAAATGCTTGCAGATCGGGTGACTCATTCCAACTCGACAGAATCCCGGCAACATCTTCACCGAAACGCTCGGTCAAATTATTGGACTGACCCAAGGACATCAACGCCTGAGCGTAGGGTTCCAGAACTTGAGCGGTCAGAATGCTATCTTTCATCAGGAACCACCTCCGAGTAGGGCAATGCTGCGATCGACTAATCTCTGCTGCAAGTCATCATTCAGACGGCTCGGAAGCTCACCCTCTGCACGCTGCATTGCCATCAGTGCGATATGCTGACGTAACTCATTGATCACTCGCGCTTGTTCAGAACCGAGTTCTTGAGCTGCCGTCTCACGCATCCGAGCAACATCCTGTTCAGCTTTCACCAAAATGGCTTCTCGCGCTAACTTGGCTCCATCTTCTGCCGAGGCACGAATTTTAGCAGCCTCAGCTTGCGCTTGCGCCAATTTCTGCTGCTGTGAGGCAAGAGCGGCAGCAGCACTTTGTTTACGCTGTTCTACTTCTTTAATTTGAGCCTCGATCGCCGCCGTGCGATCGCCCAAAATCTTACCTAAGAACTTGCGACCAAAATAAACGACAACGGCGATCACGATCGAGATGTTGATCAGGTTGGTTTCTAGAATGTCAAAATTGATACCAAAACCACCTTTTCCCACTGCTTCTGCTGCTTCAGAGCCGAGTAAAGTGGCTCCAGCAGCGAGTCGCAAAAAAATTTCCATGAACGTTATCCACAACTGCGCGGTTGACAATCCTAGAGGCGTTAACAACTAACTGCTAACGACCCCATCAAACTCCAGCTAAAAGCTTATCTAGAATTTCGTGACTCAGCGATTCGACCTGCTGCTCTAGCGTTTGCATCGCAGCCTGCTTTTGCTGATCTAACTCTTTTTGAGTGGCTTCGCGTTGAGATTGAGCCTCTTGTTGAGCCTCAGCAGTTTTTTGAGCGGCGATCTTTTGTGCATCTGCCTGAGCAGCCACGATCGTCGCTTGATATTGTCTGCGAGTCTCGGCTAGCTCAGACTCATACTGTTTCGCCAGATTGTCGGCTTTCGCAAGACGCTCTCGCGCATCCGCTTCGTTGCTGCGGATGTAATCACTGCGATCTTCAATCACTTTCGTGAGTGGCTTATAGAACACCACATTTAAGATCGCAGCTAAAAGAAGAAACTGCACTGCCATCAAGGGCAGGGTCGCATCAAAATCAAACATTATCTTGAGTGATGGTGAAAAAAGTGCAAGACAATTTTAGAAGTTTTGAGCTTTGAGTTTTGAATTCCGTAACCCAGAACTCAAAACTCAAAATTCTTGACCCTTATGATGCAAAGGGGTTAGCAAACAGCAACACCAGCGCGATCACCAGACCGTAGATGGTCAGAGATTCCATGAACGCGAGGGTTAACAGCAGCGTGCCGCGAATTTTGCCTTCTGCTTCGGGCTGACGTGCAATGCCTTCCACTGCTTGACCCGCAGCGTTACCTTGACCGATACCAGGTCCGATCGCAGCCAAGCCAATAGCAAGAGCAGCAGCGAGAACGGAAGCAGCTTGAACGATGGGATCCATAGTGATTTTCCTTTGGGTTGAAAACGGGACAAACAAATGTTCTTTCGGATCGAGCGAGAATTTACGGAGCGTGTTCCTCTTCACCGTGACCTTCGATCGCTTCGTGAATGTACGCGGCTGCAAGCGTTGCAAACACCAATGCTTGAATTGCACTAGTAAACAAACCTAACAGCATCACGGGCAATGGCACAAACAAAGGCACGAGTAGAACCAGAACCGCTACCACTAATTCATCCGCCAAGATGTTGCCAAAAAGACGGAAGCTCAGGGAGAGGGGTTTGGTGAAATCTTCTAAGATTGCAATGGGCAGCAAAATTGGAGTGGGTTGAATATACTTCGCAAAGTAGCCCAAACCTTTTTTTCTAAAGCCCGCGTAGAAGTACGCCAGCGACACGAGCAATGCCAATGCCACCGTTGTATTGATGTCGTTTGTCGGGGCAGCGAGTTCGCCATCTGGTAGCTTAATCAGCTTCCAGGGAATCAGCGCTCCTGACCAGTTAGAGACAAAGATGAACAGAAACAGTGTGCCAATAAATGGCACCCAGGGACGATAATCTTTTTCACCAAGCTGGTTTCTTGACAACTCACGCACATACTCCAGCGCGTACTCCATCAAGTTTTGAATGCCTCTTGGCACACGTTGAGCGTTGCGAGTTGCCAAAAGTGAGGCAATCACCAGAAGCCCAATCACGAACCAGGAAACCAAAAAAACTTGCCCATGAACCTTTAAATTGCCAATCTGCCAGTAGAGGTGATGACCGACCTCTAAGCTAGCGAGCGGAAACGAGTTGGGAGCAACGAGGAAATTTAGCATTTCAGTTCAGGCGGCTTTCCCCAGATTCAAGGAGTGCAAATTCTACAATAGGCTCAACCGTCAGGATCGAGCAAAGTTCGCAAGGTGTAAACGATCAGCGTCGCTTTGTAGGTCAGAAATCCTAAAAAAATAGGTAAGACGTGCAGACCATTCCACTGGGTTCCGACTATAATCAGCCCAATAAAAATGGCGATGTGCGACTTGCCTAGTTTGTCTTTCTGGCTACCAAGTTGCTCAACGTTTCTTGCTAACAACTTCAAGTAAACCACACCTGTGCATGCTCCAAGTAAATAATTCAGAGCGATGTTAAGGGAGTAGAAATACCAAACCGGGAAAAAAATTAGACCCGTTAGGATAAGTGTGATCACTAGCAACTCTTGTTGGAGTCGATAGAAATCTTGCATTGATGCACTGGGTTCTGATGACTCAGAAACAGGCGGTGAGATTTCCTCCATTGCAAGTGCGATCCATGAAGTAGGGCAACTTTGTCATGATAAGCCACTAGACTCACAAGGAGTCTAATGGGTCACAACGGTTCGTTTAGCCAGAAGGCATCATACCACACGAGGGTAATAATACTTAATGTCTAAGATCGGGGAGTCAGCAAAATAAGCTGTTGTTGTTGCAGCGATCGCACAGTCTCCAATTCCAACGGCGCGTCTCTCAAAATCTCTTGAATCGTGCGTTGTTCCTGATTTGCATCGCAGACTTTCATAAATTCAAATTCTGGTTCTGACAGATTTACGATCTGATAATCGTAGTTGAATAAACAGCGACTTGCCCAGCCATCCATACAAGGGCTGCGTTCAGGAATGGCGTTAAGCAGCGCTTCGTCAGATGACCAATCGGCTAGCGGCAATTCGCCTCGCCCCAAAAAGAATTCGTAGTGAGTGACCGACGAGGGATCAAGGAGTTCGATTAAGCGATAGCGTTGACGATCACTCAATCCTTTCGCCCGTTCAACCAGATCTGGATTTTTGCCCAGCAGGCGATCGAGCGTCCACTGGCGCGGATTTGAGAAGCCCAAAAACTTCAGCCCAGACGCATCGATGAGTTGAAACAGCGTTTCGATGTTGTAGTCAATTTCTTGAGGATGGACGTACATATCCGCGAAACATTCATCTCGCTGATTTTCCATTGACCAGCGTTCTTTTTCTCGCTGCACCAGTCGATTATTTTCAGGCAGCGTGTCGAAGATCTGACGACCGACTTTTACGCCATCGCGATAATCACCTTTTTGGTTGCCTTGCAGGAGGGAAATTGCTTGCTGCATCAACCCGATTTCCCAACGTCCCAATTCTGCATAGACAAAGATGTGCATAATCCCGCCAGGAGCGAGTTTTGTCGCTAAGGACTGAATGCCGCGAATCGGATCAGGCAAGTGATGCAATACGCCCACGCAGTTAATCATCTCAAACTTGCCAGGAAGCTGGTTGGCATCGTAGAGACTGAGGTGATGAAACTCTGCGCGATCGTTGACCGATCGTTGACATCGCTCTCTCGCAACCGTCAGCGCCCCCGAACTCAAGTCAATGCCTGTCACCTGAGCTTGGGGATTGAGATGCACTAGATATTCGGTGCCGCATCCGGTGCCGCAGCCTGCATCGAGAATGCGGATGTCTTGTCGTTTAGGTTTTTGTCCGGTGCAAAAATTATAGGCGGCTGACCAATTCCAGCGCCAGTTATAGCCGGGAGGTGGCTCGTCGAGTAAAGGCTCTGGCGGAAATGGATAGGTGTTGTAGAGCGCTGCAACCGCCGCACTAATCGCTTGAGGATCTGGCATGACAAATCAAAATGACAATGACTTAGAGATCTAGTGTCTCATTGGGGGAGCCTTGATATCAGGCAGATTGTTGCCAAATGCTTTAAGAAGCGTTAAGTTGTATGAAGAAATATATCCTTAGAGTGAGGCGATCATCATGGAAAAGCAAGAAGGCAAAATCGGCTTTACCAAGTTTGCTGAGTCTTTAAACGGTCGTCTAGCCATGCTAGGCATCGCGATCGGCTTTGCCACTGAGTTAATGACAGGCAAAGGCATCTTAGCGCAACTCGGCTTGATGTAATTCTCACGACTGGTTTTATCTGACCATCTGCCTGGAGGTAACTTGATTACTCTCCAGGTTTTTTATTGAGTCTTAAAACTCGACGTTTAAGGGAGTTCTAGGAAAGGGAATCACATCGCGAATGTTGCCCATCCCCGTCATGAACTGCACTAAACGCTCGAATCCTAGCCCAAACCCTGCGTGGGGAACAGTGCCATAGCGCCGCAGATCCAAATACCACCAGTAGTCTTTTAATTCCAATCCTTGTGCTTGAATGCGTCGTTCTAGAACATCAAGCCGTTCTTCTCGCTGAGAACCGCCGATAATCTCACCAATTTTCGGAGCGAGAATATCCATCGCGCGAACAGTTTTTTCGTCTTCGTTCAAACGCATATAAAAGGCTTTGATTTGTGTTGGGTAATCTGTCACAATCACGGGCTTTTTGAAGAGTTCTTCAGCTAAGAAACGCTCGTGTTCAGATTGCAGATCTAAGCCCCACTCGACGGGATACTCGAAAGTACGATCGCTCTTCAACAACAGCTCAACTGCCTTGGTGTAAGTGACGCGCTCAAACTCATTTTGAATAATATTTTCGGCAGTTGTGAGGACTGAGTTATCAATGCGATCGTTAAAAAACTGCATATCTTCAGGGCATTTCTCTAGCACATAAGAAAAGATGTATTTGAGAAACGCCTCCGCCAAATCCATGTCTCCTTCTAAGTCACAAAATGCCATCTCTGGTTCAACCATCCAAAACTCTGCTAAGTGGCGCGACGTGTTAGAGTTCTCAGCGCGAAAGGTTGGACCAAACGTGTAGACATTGCTGAATGCCGTTGCCATAATTTCGGCTTCTAGCTGTCCGCTGACGGTGAGATAGGTAGGTTTGCCAAAGAAATCTTTGCTGTAATCAACGGATTGATTGTCAGTTAACGGGACTTTCTTAAGATCCAAACTAGTGACGGCAAACATTTCGCCCGCCCCTTCACAGTCGCTTGCTGTGAGAATTGGGGTGTGAACCCAGATGAACCACTGTTCTTGAAAGAATTGGTGGATTGCCATTGAGCAAGCATTGCGAACTCTAAAGACGGCTCCTAGCGTGTTGGTGCGCGATCGCAAATGTCCAATCTCCCTCAAAAACTCAAACGAATGGCGTTTCTTCTGAAGCGGATAGGTTTCGGGATCAGCTTCACCATAGACGATTACTGAATCTGCCTTGACTTCAATGCGCTGTCCCTTACCTAGAGACGGCACTAAAACTCCTGACATCTCAACTGATGCCCCAGTGCTGAGTCGTTTCACGAGCGCCTCATAGTCCGGTAAGTCAGCATTCATCACCACTTGCAAACCTGCCATCGACGAGCCATCATTGACTTCGATAAACGAGAAGCCTTTCTGTTCTCGTTTAGTGCGAACCCAGCCTTTGATCGTGACTGACTCGTCGGGTTGTCCGTTACGCAGCAGTTCTGAAATCCGTCGTGTCATGAGATTAGGGGGCTAAGGTTTGAGGAGCAGGACTTGGGTTGTTGGGAGCCGGATTCTTTAAAGTGTAGAAGGCAAGCGACCAGCCAACGGCGATCCCCAGTCCACCAAATCGAACGGCTTGCCAGAAAACTTCTTTAAAGCCAGCCCACGAAAACAAGCGGCTTTCTAGATTGACTTCCAATTCTTCTAGCTGCTTTTCGAGCTTCTGTAATTCTAATTTAAGGCTAGAAGATTTGCTTTGGCGGAGCTGCGATCGGATCGTCTGAGATCGCTCCTCTAGATCCTTTTGAAGCTGCTGATCATGCTCGATTTGAGCATAGCGCTCTTTGAGTTCTTGAAGCGATCGCTCCACACGCTCAAGAACTTGCTCAAAGGTGAGCGCTGAATCTTCGGATTCGTGATCAGTGGATAAACGATCGGGGTCTGGGGCTGGCGGCATTCAAGCGTAGTAAAATTAGAGTGATGAGTAAATTCATTTTACCCATTCCGTTAAAGCAGCGTTACTATGCCGGAATTGACAACAATGCAATCTTCTCAGACAGAAGCATCTAACCCGATCGCAACCAGCCAGCTTTCTGAGTTCAGCGCCCTTGAGTTAGCGCAGGCACTGACCGAAAAGTTGAGCATCAGCGATCGTGATTGGCACCGACTAAAATCAAATCGGCTAGCGCGATCGCGTGAACAAGCTGCCGTTGCTCTAATTTTCCTTTTGAAAGATCAGCCTGAAGAGGCACTTTTGAGACTACAGCAAGCAGCCGGATGGTTAGATAAATCAGTTTCAGCCCCACCTTGCGAACATCACGGTTCTAAAAAGTAGGGCTAGGTTCCGTACAGAGACTACTTGTTAGCTTTGGCTCTGTAGTTGTCTTGAAAATTGGTTCTGCAATACAAGCCTTCTAGCTGGGCAGAGATTTGCAGGACTGTTTCTGTAGGAGACGCAGTGACCGCTTGCGCGATCGGCTGACAAAGTAACGTCAAAAGGCAAGAACATCCCGCTAATAAAAGTAGCTCTAATTTCTTAGTTTGCATGATTCTGTGAGTGATCCCTGGACCGTGAGGGGCGTTCGTGTTGCTTTGCCAAGATAACAAAATTTTGAGCAACTCTAAAAAACTTGAGTCACTATCCTAAGTGACTGGCAAATCTTTCATTCATTCCATTCACCCAGCCACGAAGTGAAAAGACTTTCATGGGTCAGTCAATCAGGTCGCTAGCTCAAGATTTCCTCTAGGGCTGGTTTAATGGCTGGATATTGATATTCAAATCCATCGGCTAGCGTGTGTTTAGGCAAAACTTCTTGACCTTCTAGCACCACTTTAGCGCCATCGCCCAACATCGCTTCTAGGGCAAAACTGGGCACCGGGAGCCACGAAGGACGATTCATCACTTGTCCTAGCGTCGTCGTCATTTCAGCCATACGAACGGGCTTTGGAGCCGTGGCATTAAAAACGCCTTCCATCTCAGGTCGCGTCAATGCTCGCAAAATCAAACTGACCAAATCTTCTCGATGAATCCAAGAAAACCACTGATTGCCGCTGCCGATCGGTCCACCTGCAAACAGCTTAAAAGGTGTAAGCATTTTGCCCAAGGCACCGCCCATTCCTAAAACAATTCCGAGCCGCAAAATCACTAGCCGAACGCCGCTTTCTTTGACCTTACTGGCTTCGGCTTCCCAGGTTTGGCAAACTTCTGCCAGAAAGTCATTGCCAGCCGCACTAGTTTCGTCAAAGGTGGCAGTTTCGCTGGTGCCGTAGAAGCCGATCGCTGAAGCATTCACTAATACAGTCGGTCTGGGATTTGCGTTGGCAATAGCTTCAACAAGCGTTTGAGTCGTGATTTTGCGACTGTCCATTAGAGATTGTTTGCGCTCTGGTGTCCAGCGAGTTTCGGCGATCGCTTCTCCTGCCAGATTCACCACGCCATCACAGCCAGCAATCTTCTCTTGCCAAGCCCCCAACTGAGTGGGATCGTAAGCAACAATTTCTAGACTGGAATTAGCAGAGTTTGGGAAAGCTTGCTCGGCTTTGGTCGGATTGCGAGTCAAGACAATGACTTGGTGCCCCTCAGCGGTTAACCGCTCTACTAAACGACTGCCCACAAATCCGGTTGCCCCTGTGACTGCGACTTTCATAGATACTCTCTCCTTAATCGAGACAATTCGCCGCTGTGGGACGGGTTACAAAACTCAAAGCTCAGTATACAAGGCAAGCATGGAGCTTGAGAAACCCAGCCAGCAAAAATATTGGGCAACCAAACAAAAAGGTACAGACTTAATAGTTTGTACCTTTCATTCACTCCAACTTGAAGGCGATATCTGGATTCTTGAACACAAGCTACTTCAGGTAGTTTGCTTCTGCTTCTAGCATCTTTAAAAGGTTTTCGTCGCCTCTGTCTCTCGCGGCTTCCATTCGGCGCTGCAAGTTTTTTTGCAGGTTTTCGCGGTGGGCAGTGGCAGCTTGTGTGAAGGTTTGTTGACGATTTCTGTTCATATCGGACATTTCCAAAAGAATATTTGTGCTAGGTAATTGTCTTCTAATCATAACATCTAAGATTTAAACGGTAGCTTATACTACCAAAATTAATGATTAGAAATATAAGAAGCCGTTATGATTTTGACGCTACTCAGCGATTTTGGGTTGAGCGATGTCTATGTAGCGGTGATGAAAGGCACGATCGCACAAGTCAATCCCACCATCACCGTGATTGATCTGACGCATCAAGTTCCACCTCAAGACATTGCTATGGCTCGGTTTCACTGGATGAACGCCTATCCCTATTTTCCGGCAGGAACGGTTCATGTAGCAGTGGTTGACCCCGGTGTAGGAAGTTTGCGGCGCGCGATCGCTATTCAGCTTGAGTCTGGGTTCTTAGTGGCTCCTGATAATGGGCTAGTCAGTGGCGTTCTGAGTCAAAATTCAGCGATCGCTGCCGTTGAATTGACTAATCCTTTTTATTGGCGCACGTCATCGCCAAGCACGACCTTTCACGGACGCGACATTTTTGCTCCAATTGGAGCGCACCTCGCCAGCGGGGTGCCGATTAAAGAACTGGGAACCGAGATTGATTTGCAGACGATCGTTCAGTGGTCGATCGCTAACCCGACTCGCCTAGGAAACACAATTTCGGGAGTGATTCAAGCGATCGACCATTTCGGCAACTTGATTACCAATATTTCAGGTGATGAAGTTGCCGAAAAATCTTGGAGCGTCAGCTTAGAGAACTCGACTTATCCAAGCAAATCCAGCTACTCAGACAGCGAACCTGGAGAAATTCTTGCCTTAGTTGGCAGTCATGGCTGGGTTGAAATTGCGGCAAGTCGTGCCAATGCTCAAACGCAACTTGATCTAAAGTGGGGCAGTTCAATATCAGTCGTCATTGGTGAAACTTAACGGCTTCCGATCGATCTGACCAACGGCTCAAAAACGGGCAGCAAATCAGCGCGACTGACAACCAATGTTGGGAACGATCGCTGACTATAATTCTCCCCAACTTGTAAAGGAAAAATAGGATTGGGTTCGAGTGGGTGCCAGACTGCACCAGCCGCTTGCACGATCGCCCAGACTGCCGCGATATCCCAGATTTTTGGCGTGGCTTCGACTCCTCCCAACGTCGCTCCAGCCGCGACCGTCAAGAAATTGTAAGTTGACACACCCAACATCCGAATTTTGGCAGGAATGGGATTTTTGAGTACCGAGATACTGCGAGCGCACAGATTAAAAAAGTGATTACTCGTCAAAGCATCTTGACTAGCGTGAATCGACTGCTGATTGAGAAACGCTCCCGTCGGCATCGTTAGCCCCGATGAGCCTCGCCAAAACCCGTGAAAAGATTGTCTCAACGGCGGAAAATGCACATATCCGAAGACCGGAATTCCTTTGTAAAGTAAGCCTAGTGAGATGCCCCAGAGCGGTAAACCTCTGGCAAAGTTCGTCGTGCCATCTAACGGATCGATTACCCAGCACCACTCTTGAGCGGGAAAAATATGCTCAGTTTCTTCACTCAAAACGCCGTGAGTTGGGAAGGTATGAGTGATCGCGTCGCGCAATTCCTGATCCGCCCACTGATCCGATTTCGTCACCAAACTCCCGTCTGATTTTTCGGACGCTTTCGCCTGTCCATAATCTTGTAGAAGTTGGGTTCCGACTCGCTCAGTTGCGGCTTGAGAAAAATCCAGAACTTGAGTCCAAAAATCAGTCATTTGGGAATCTAATATTAATCGAGTTCGGTTTCGAGAACGGCAGCGATCGCACTTTGAGACTTCGTTCTAAATTCTTGAACGTTGACTCTCGACAGCAATATGACTGCCAAAATCATGCCGATCGCTTCACAAGCAAACACCAAACTATAAGCAAAGAAGGGCTGCTGAAAGAGTTGACGACCAATATCAAGAATCACGCCTCCCGCTAAAGTCGCGCTGGCTTGAGCTAAGGCTTGAGCCAGTCCCCACGCTCCGACAAAGGTTCCTGCTGTTTCTGCGGCAGTCAGATCCAGCATTAAACTGACTGCACTATTGGTCAGCACACCCGAAGACAAGCCGAACAGAATCACAGCACTTTTGAGCAAGACTTGAGTTTGCGTCAAGCCAGAAATAATGATCAGCAGAAAACAAGCGCTCGTCAGCAAGCAACCCATTTTTGCAGCCCGCTGTTTGCCGATCCGAGGCACGACCAAAAAGCCGCCGATGCTCATTCCTGCCAAAACGCCATATCCCCAATATTTATTGAGTCCGGCACTTTCGGCGATCGTCATGCCAAACACTTCACGGGCATAGGGTTCTAAAACAGGCTGCTGAAGAAACAAACTAATCGTCATCACCAGCAGAAACGCGAAAAAGATCCCTGTTTGGCGGCTGGCAGTCAAAACTTTTAAGGCTCTGCCTAGCGTAATTTGATCTTCTCGCTCGGCTAACTGCGATCGCGACGCATAGCGCGAATATTTTTTTTCAATCCCAAACGTTGCCAAAATTGTGAGACCGATGACCGCGATCGGAAAAATCGTAAACAGACGATTCACCACTGGTTGTAACGTTTCGGGCGTTAAGCCAGTCAGCATTTTTTGCCCGACGATCGCGCCGATGATAATGCCAATCATTAGCATTGACCAGACAATTCCGACGACTTTCGATCGCTGATCTTCATCCGTGATATCGACCAACAGCGCCATAAATGGGGTCGAACTGGCGCTAATGCACAAGCCATACAGCCCAAAAATCAGCGCCAGTAATGCAGCCCAAGCCGCGCTTTGCGTCGTCCAGCCCATAGCAGCGCTGGCACCTAGCTTCCAGACAACCTGCACTGCTAAAAATAGGCAGACTGCCTGGAGGGTCATACCGCACCAGATATAGCCCGTGCGGTGATAGCCCCGAATCGGCTTCGAGTCCGACATTTGCCCAAACCAGATCCGAGCCGGAGCCACAAATTGATACATGGCGATCGTGCCTGCTGCGATCGTCCCTGGCACCTTAAGTTCTGAAATCATCACCTGATTGAGAACGCCTAGCGTCAGCAGTGACAATATCCCTAACCCCATTTGAAACAAACCCAGCCGAAACATGGTGAATAACCCCAGCTTAGGCAGAGACTTTATCAGCTCAGACGACCCCAACTGTGGATCAAAAAAATCATTAGTCGCCATAGTTTTCTCAAAATGCGGAGGTCACGACAAATCAGTGTCTCATTTTCAGGATAAAGGCGATCGGGCTGCTTGAGGTCTATGGATTTGTAACGATCGAAGGACGCGCCCCTGATTGCAAATCGCTAGACTAAGAAATGTTAAGTCCCTCAATCAAATTAAATTTTTATGGTGCAGTCCATTTCCTTTGGCGCAGATCTTCCGGCAATTCCACCGCTTGGCATTGGCACTTGGCAATGGGGCGACTCACTGTTTTGGAGCTATGGCAAAGACTATGGTGAAGCGCAGGTTAAAGAAGCCTTTGATGCCACCCTTGCCTCTGGAGTTGATTTTTTTGACACCGCAGAAATTTATGGCTTGGGCGAATCAGAAAAGCTGTTAGGGCAGTTTATGAAGCAAACCGATCGCCCAGTCCAAATTGCCACAAAATATATGCCGTTGCCCTGGCGATTCTCAGCAGAGTCAGTTCATGAAGCGGTGTCAGAAAGCTTGAAGCGGCTCCAAATCGATCGCATTGCGCTTTACCAAGTTCATATGCCCATCGACTTTTTTATGAGCAAAAAAACGTTAATGGAGGCATTAGCAGAAGAAGTGAAGCGAGGGCGAATTGCCGCGATCGGAGTCAGCAATTATTCAGCGCAACAAATGCGGGAAGCTCACGACTATTTAGCTGCGAAAGGGGTTCCTTTAGCAGTCAACCAAGTTCGTCATTCACTGATCACCCGCCAAATCGAGACGAATGGAATTTTCAATATTGCTCGTGATTTGGGAGTGACCATTTTGGCGTACAGTCCCCTAGCGCAAGGGTTATTGACCGGAAAATACACGCCTGAAAATGCGGACTCTGTGACGGGTGCCCGAAAACTGGATAGTCGATTTAGCCGTCAGGGATTAGAAAAGCTTGCCCCGGTCATTAGCTTGATGCGTGAGATCGGACAAAAGCATGATAAAACGCCCGCTCAAGTTGCGCTAAATTGGCTAATCACTCAAGGCAATGTGATTCCGATCCCCGGTGCCAAAAACGCCGATCAAGCGCGACAAAATGCAGGCGCTCTAGGCTGGTCACTCAATGCAGACGAGTTTACAAAGCTCGATTTATTGACTCGCGATCGTCGCTAAAAATAGCCTGATGAGTGACAGGAGTGAACTTTAGAATTGAGTCAGTTTGCTCAACCTTTAAAGTTCAGAACTTGTCACTCGATCGTGCGCTCTTCACGGTTTTCCTATACAAAAATTCCGGGGTTAAGAACTCCCGACGCGAATAATAGTCAAGAAGGAGCAGTCCTCTGTATTGACTGACATAAGCGTTTATGAGTGCAGTTTTAGTGGTTGACGACAGCACAATGGTGCGAGTGATTCTCGCAGAATGTCTTGAAAGCAGTGGATATGCAGTGATCGAAGCAGTCGATGGCATCGAGGCGATCAAGCAAATTCAGACTCATCGCCCAGATCTCGTGATTACTGATATTGTCATGCCACGCATGAATGGTTACGAACTGTGTCGCTGGATCAAGAGCGATCCCCAGACGAAAAGCATTCCTGTCATGATGTGTACTATAAAAGACGAGGAGTTCGATCGTTACTGGGGCTTAAAGCAAGGAGCCGATGCTTACATCGCCAAGCCTTATAAACCCTTAGAAATAGTGAACGCCGTAAAATATTTGTTAAGGCAAGCATGAACGCTCATTCACAATCTCAATTCTCCATCTAAAAAGCGGGTTAAGGAATCTCCTCAACCCGCCCACTTTAACTATCTCTGACCGCCATTCTCACTAGTTAGAATTAGCAGAAGTCTTTACCCGCTTGACAGGCTTGGGCTTATCAGAACCGCCGCCGCCACCACGAGAACGAGGCGCGTCATCCGCAACGGGATCACTACCAGAAGCCATCCAAGAAGGACGAGTCTTGTCGTAAACCATTTGCAGAGCGGCTGCCGCGATCGCATGAGGCTCAAACTCTTCAGCCAGTTGCGCCACGATCGGCAAGAACGAAGCCATCCGCTCACCCGTCAAAGCTTCACGCACCTGACCTTGTAGCTTGTCTAAGTAACGAACTTCAATTTCGGCACGAGTCGGCACATTGCGAATCTCTAAACGCTGACGCACATGGTTCTCGATGTCGCGCAGTTTGCGACGATCAAGGGCATGAACCAGCGAGATCGCAGTACCATCTTTGCCAGCGCGTCCAGTTCGACCGATGCGGTGAACATAGCTTTCAACGCTGTCGGGTAAATCGTAGTTGATTACATGGGTGAGGTCATCGACGTGGATGCCTCGTGCTGCAATATCAGTTGCAACGACCCAACGCACCTGACGCTGACGAAACCGCAGTAACAGGCGTTCGCGCTGAGTCTGGGTGAGATCGCCGTGATACTCATCCACACTGTGTCCAGCGGATTGCAGTTGACTGGTCAGTTCGGCAGCAGCGCGGCGAGTCCGCACAAAGATCAGAGCCGTGTCGGGGTCTTCCAACTCTAAGATGGGTTGCAGTGCCCGTGCTTTTGTCCAACCACGAGGGATCGTGTAGGCAACTTGGTTGATGCGATTGGGAGCGGCTTTAGGCTGCTCGATCGTCACCGTTATCGGTGATCTCAAGAACTTCGTTACCAGCTTCCGAACCGATGGTTCCATCGTTGCAGAGAAGAAGGCAGTTTGACGTTCAACAGGTGCTTGATTCAGGATCTTTTCAACGTCCTGGATAAAGCCCATGTTCAGCATTTCGTCTGCTTCGTCTAGCACCATCCAGCTCAACTGATTGAGCTTGAGGTCGCCCCGGCTGAGAAGGTCAATCACCCGTCCCGGTGTGCCAACGACGATTTGAGAGCCTTTGCGGAGGCGAGAGATTTGCTGGTCGATTGACTGTCCACCATAAATCGCTAAGACTTGGACGCGCTTGTCGTCAACAAACGTGCGGGTTGCTTGACATACCTGCATTGCCAACTCACGAGTCGGTGTCAGGATCAGCGCTTGAACTGCGGGATTTTTGGGGTCAATTCGCTCCAAGATAGGCAGAGCGAATGCGGCAGTCTTGCCTGTTCCGGTTTGGGCTTGACCCACCACATCGCGCCCCGCGAGTAGGTGAGGAATGGCTTGGGCTTGAATCGCGGTCGGGGCAGTAAAGCCCAACTCTTCTAAGTTACGAACGCGGGCATCAGAAAGTCCAAGGCTTTGGAAAGAAAGGGTCATTGAATGCTCCTAATAGGTCAAAGGTCGTGCGCCATTGTTCGATGAGGGGATCAGGATGTCCTGAGAAAACTCAGGCATGGTCAATCCTGCGGGTTACACCATCGGAAAAGGCGCGGTATAAAACATGCGAAACGTGCGGGAGAGACGGTCATCAAAAACGACACATCTCAGATCGCTTTTAGTAAAACATGGACATCGAAACCCTCATCGAGTCGCCACTAAGGGGTTCTGCATCAGGTCTGCTGCGGTTGCAACATGCCCGTACAGGTCATAGATATCGGCATCGACGATCGCTACTGGCACCAGTGCCCCTAGCGATGCCTCACCCTGGACATACACCAGTCCATCCACCTCTGGCGAAAAGCGGGCAGACCGACCGACTAACTCACCCGTCTCCGGGTTTTCTTGCTCAATCAAAACATCGACAACCTTGCCAATCTGCAATCGATTCCGTCTAAGTGAAATCGGTTGCTGAATCTGCATTAAGGCATCGCGACGGGCATCCATTACCGATTGCGGTAACTGGTTGGGCAACTCGTAGGCGGGGGTTCCCTCTTCGGGGGAGAAGGTGAAGACCCCCACATGATCGAACTCGTGACGTTGAACAAATTGCAGCAAATGTTCAAACTGTTCATCGGTTTCACCGGGGAATCCCACGATGAAAGTGGTTCTCAGCACGGCATCGGGTAGCGCTGATTTGATGCGCTCGATGATGCCGTCATTTACCCGACCCTGCCAGGGACGATTCATCGATCGAAGAATCTCTGGGTGGGAGTGCTGAAGGGGTAAGTCTAAATAGGGCAGAACGTTAAGCGTTTCTTGCATCGCCGCCATCACGCTAGGCGTCAAGCCCGTTGGATAGGCATAGTGCATCCGAACCCAGGGGATATCTACTTCGCCCAGTGCCCGAATTAGTTCTGCCAGTCTGGGTTCCCCATAAATATCTAGTCCGTAATTCGTCGTGATTTGAGAGATTAAAATAATCTCCCGAACGCCTTCTGAGGCAAGCTGATTTGCTTCGGCGACAATGGACTCGATTGTGCGCGATCGTTGGTTTCCGCGCAGGTGGGGAATGATGCAAAAGGCGCAACGATAGTCACAACCTTCTGCAATTCTGAGATAAGCGACTCCTTCAGTCGTAGTGCGGTAACGAGGAGTCGTTTCATCTGCAATGTATGTGGGTTCTTGCGAGACTTCAGTGACTCGCTCTCCCAATTCAGTCCGTTCGATCACGTCCACGATCTTGTGATAGTCGCCCGTCCCAACCAGCGCCACGGCTTCAGGAAGCTCGTCTAACAATTGCGCTTGGAAGTGCTGCGCCATGCAGCCCGTGATCACAATCTTTTTGTTGGCTTCTGCCAGCTCTACTAATGTCTGAACTGACTCTTCTCGTGCCGCTTGAATAAAGCTACACGTATTGACAATGACGTAATCTGCGAGTTCATCGTTTGCGTCAACTTCATAACCTGCTTGCACTAGCAGACCGAGCATATGCTCGGTGTCAATCCTGTTTTTTTCGCAGCCTAAATGAGAGATGGCAATAGTTGGCTTGTTGCCCATGAAAAACCTGATGGAGTGAATAGCAAAGGGTTAGTGTCGGTTTAAACCGTAGCGATCGTCGGTGCGATGGCTCTTTCCCTCGCTTCCCATCCAAGGAGCCAAATGCTTAATGGATACAGATACTCGCAATCGCTTTGTTACTTTGATCTCTATGATAGCGCAGAATTGGAAATATTACGTTCTGTTAAATAGATTTTTCCAATCAGCTGAAGGCAAGAATTTACCTTCTCCACTTTTCACGCCTTTTCAAGCTTAAACCCTAAATCTTCGTACCTAGCCCGCTCTCCTGCATTTTTTACATTTCTTAATTTATCTAACCGAGAACGCTTCGCTAAATTTCTTAGTCACAGGCTCGATCAGGAAGCTGAGAATTGATTTCTTGCGAGTCACAATCTCGGCGGCTCCCGTCATGCCAGGAGTCAGCTCAACGTCTTGACCCCGGACGCTAATAGCATTTTTGTCGAGTCGAATCTTAGCCAGGAAGACCGGACCCATATCGCGACCGTTTTCATCTTTTTCAACGACGGCATCTGGGCTGATCTGAAGCACTTCACCCTCGATAACGCCAAACTCTTGATAAGGAAAGGTTGCTAATTTGATTTTCGCATTCATACCGGGATGAACGAAGCCAATATCTCGGTTGAGAACTTTAGCTTCTAGAACGAGGTCTTGATTGTTAGGCGAAATCGAAAGCAATTCTTCGCCCTGCTGCACTGGACCTTG